>DASWYX010000096.1:0-6298 GCA_036404755.1 Pseudoduganella sp. | reverse complement strand
GGCCGAGGCGGACGCCCCGATGTCGCGCCGGCTGTGGATCTTCGGCGCCACCTTCCTGATCACCACCGTGCTGACCACCTATACGATGGTCAAATCGAAGCGCCTTTCCGACCTGCTCGATGCATTGTCGGATGAGCGCCTGTCCGCCTGGACCAAGCTGAAAGCGCTGGCCGCCGTGTGGGCCAAGGGTCCGGCCTGAACACTTACTTCAGCGCATCGTGTGGCAGGGCCCGCCGGGCGGGAGTACGCTTTTGCCTTCTCTTGGAAAGGAGGACTCCATGGACCAGCACTATCAATCCTGTATCGATGCCTGCAACCAATGCGCGGCTGCCTGCGAGCAGTGTGCGGCGGCCTGCCTGCGCGAGCCGGACGTGCAAATGCTGGCGCGTTGCATCGCGCTGGACATCGACTGTTCCCAGGTCTGCCGCCTGGCGTCGGCCTTCATGTCGCGCGGCAGCACGGAAGCGGCCGAAGTGTGCCGCGCCTGTGCCGAGATCTGCGAGGCTTGCGGTTCGGAGTGCGACCAGCACCAGCACGAGCATTGCAAGGCGTGCGCGGTGGCATGCCACCGTTGCGCGGACGAGTGCCGCCGCATGGGCAGCATGGCCCAGGCCCAGGTGCGGAGCACCGCGGCCACCGGCGCCGCGCCGCACCATTGATTGGCTTGGCGAACGGGATGGGGTAACATCCCGGCAATGGGAGAAAAGAGAAACGACCGGAATACAGGCGGCGCCACCGTCTACGACGTAGCCCGCGTGGCGGGCGTATCGGCCATGACGGTGTCGCGCGTCATCAATGGCAGCGCCCACGTGACGGACGCCACGCGCGACAAGGTGATGGCGGCCATACAGTCCCTCAACTACCAGGTCAATGTGGCCGCTCGTGCAGCCCGCGTGGGCACTTTGCGCGTCGGCCTCCTGTACAGCAATCCTTCCGCAGCCTTTCTCAGCGCCTTCCTGGTCGGCGCCATGGACCAGTGCAGCCAGAGCGGCGCCACGCTGATCCTGGAAAACTGCGAGGACCAGCGCACCCAGCGCGCCGCCATCGACCGCCTGATCGCCAATGGCGCGGACGGCATCCTGGTGCCGCCGCCGCTGTGCGATTCGAAATCCGCCCTGAAACAGCTGGACGAAATCGGCATGCCGACCGTGGCCGTCGCCACCGCCAAGCCGGTGCCAGGTACCTCGGCCGTCCGCATCGACGATTACGACGGCGCGCTGACCATGACGCGCTACCTGCTTTCGCTGGGCCACCGCGACATCGCCTTCATCAAGGGGGACCCCAAGCACACGCCGGCCCAGCTGCGCTTTCAGGCCTTCGTGGACGCCATGGCCGAAGCAGGCATCACGGTGCCGGCCGGGCGCGTGGCGCAGGGCCTGTTCACCTACCGTTCCGGCCTGACGGCCGCGCGCGAGCTGCTGGGGCAGAAGAAGCGTCCCACCGCCGTTTTCGCCAGCAACGACGATATGGCCGCCGCCGTGATCGCCGTGGCGCACGGCATGCACCTGCAGGTGCCGGAGGATCTGGCGGTGGCGGGCTTCGACGATACGCCGGTGGCGACCACCGTCTGGCCCGAGCTGACCACCATCCACCAGCCCATCGGCGATATGGCGCGTTCGGCCGTCGAGCTGGTGGTCGAGCAGATCCGCCGGCGCCGGGCCGGCGAATCGAAACTGGTCCAGCACCGCCTGCTGCCTTACACGCTGATCGCGCGCGAATCGTCCACCGCGGGCGAGTGAGTTACCAGTAGGGTTCCCAGGTGCGGGTCAGCCGCACCAGCGCTTCCAGGTAGAAGTAGTCGCCCCAGATGCAGCACTCATCGATGCCGATCCTGTTCGGCTTGTGGTAGACGGCGTGCGCCAGCAGGCCGCTGCCCGGCGTGCCCGGCTGGGCATAGCGCTGCGACAGTTCCGTGACCGTGCCCAGGGCCGCGCGCTCGTACTGCGTCCGCAGTGGATCCGTCAGCGGCAGGTTTTTCGCCAGCTCCAGCAGGCCGCAGGCGGCAATCGCGGCGGCCGAGCTGTCGCGTTCCGCGCCGCCCTGCGTGAAGATCAGGTCCCAGTAGCAGATGCCGTCGGCCGGCAGGCGGTTCAGGTAATAGTTGGCCAGCACCTTCGATAGTTCGATCAGGCTGGTGTCGCCATTGTGGCGGTAGACCAGCGGGAAGCCGGAGATGCCCCAGGCCTGGCCGCGCGCCCAGCAGGAATCGTCGGCAAAGCCCTGGTGGGTCTTGCCCTCGCGTGGCGCGCCGCTGGCCGGGTCGAAGAAGAAGGTGTGGAAGGTGGAGCCGTCCGGACGCACGATGTGGCGGGCCGCCGCTGCGATATGCTGGTTGGCCGCGTCGCGGAAGGCCGCCTCGCCGCTGTAGTCGCTGGCCCAGTAGAGCAGGGGCAGGTTCAGGTTGCAGTCGATGATCATGCGGCCCTGCTGGGCCGGGTCGCTCAACTCCCCCCAGGCCTGGATGATGCCGGCGCCCGGCAGGTAGCGTTCCAGCAGCAGGCGCGCGGCGCCCATGGCCGCTTCCGCCGCACGCTTGTCGCCGGTCAGCTTGTAGGCCGCGACGCAGGACAGGCTGTAGAGGAAGCCCAGGTCGTGGTGGTTGGTGCTGATGCGCCTGGCCTGGCGCTCGTCGAAGCTGCGCACCTGGCTCTCGGCGGCTTCGCGGTAGCGCTGCGCCCCGGTTAGTTCGTAGGCCAGCCACAGCATGCCGGTCCAGAAGCCATTGGTCCATTCGATATTGCCGATGGCCGGATAGACGCCGTCGTTGCTGGAGGGCGCCGGGAAGGCATCGCCGAAGTGGGCCAGGTTGCGGTCGATCGATGCCAGCGCGCGGTCGATGGCGCCGCGCAGCACGGCCGCTGCGGGGCGGCCGTTCCAGTGGGCGGGCAGCGCATCTTGGCGCAGGGGCTCCAGGGCAGGGAGGTGAAGACGGGCGTTCATGCGGATAACTCCTTGGCGGGCGCCGGCGCGTTGCGGCGGCGCGGAATTTCAGGTGGCGTGGGCGAGAGGAAGATGGCGGACAGCAGCAGGAAGACCAGCGCCAGTCCGGCCATGCTCAGGTAAGTGGCCGGGAAGCCGATCAGGTCATAGCTCTTGCCGGCGATCGGCGACAGGATCGCCAGGCCGAGCGACTGGCCGAAGCTTACGCCGACCATGTAGATGGTGGAGGCGAGGCGGTTGTCGAAATGGTGGGCGATGTAGCGGAAGATCGAGACTACGAGGATGGGCAGCTCGAAGGAGTGCAGCATCTTCATTGCCGAAATCGAAGCCGGACCCACGGCCAGGCCGGAACCGGCCACGCGGACCAGCATGATGGAGCCGGCCAGCAGCAAGCCATTTTTGGCGCCGATACGCTTGACCAGCAGCGGCGACAGGAACAGGCCGCAAGCCTCGATAAAGATTTGCATCGAGTTCAGGTAGCCGAACATGGCGGCGCCGGTGGCCGGGTCGGGGAACAGTGAGGTGAAATAGCTGGGGAACTGCTGGTCGAACACCAGGTAAAGGTTCGTTACGCCGAGGATGAAGACCATGAAGCGCCAGAATTGGGGCTGGCGCAGCACCTGCAGCGCTTCGGCAAGGGTCACGGTATGCGTGGCCGCCGTGTCGCGCTCATCGCCCGCGCTGCGCCAGAAGGCCAGCAGCACGAGCAGCAGCAGGCCGGCGCCGGAAGCGAGGAAGAAGTTGATGCCCGGGTTGATATTGTAGATTTGCCCGCTCATGAAGGCGGCCGTGGCGAAGCCGAGGGAACCGAACAGCCTTACGCGGCTGTATTCGAAGCCGTGGCGGCGGCCGATGCGGTCCACATAGGATTCGATGGCGTAACTGCCGGCGATGAAAGTAATGCCCAGATACAGGCCGCCGACGGCGGCGCCGAGGTAGATGTTCGCCTCCAGCAGCGGGGCGTATACATAGGTGAAGAACAGGCCGCATCCCGAAACCAGGGCGGCCACCGTCCACAGGATGTGCTTGCGCACGCCCACCTTGTCGGACACCAGGCCGTAAATGGGCTGGGAGCACATGGCGGCAATGAAGTTGGCCGCGAACACGATGCCGGTTTCCGTGCCGGACAGCTTCAGCGTGGAGCGCAGCCATAGCGCGAGCAGGGACACGCTCATCGCCTGTGCGAAGAAATAGATGAACAGGAATCCGCACAGGAAGCGGAAGTGCAACTGCTTGCTTGTCATTGTCTCCTCCTTATTTCAGCGGACGAATCCAGATCGCTTGTCCGCCGGATGCCTGCAGCGGCGCATCCAGCACCGTGCGCGCATCGACTTTAATGGTGCGCATGCCGACCTTGGTCGCCGTTGGCGCCGTCGGGTCATCCGCATAGATGGTGGCTTCGTAGCGCTGGCCCGGCTTCAGGAAGCCAAGCGGGATTTTCAGCGTACGCGCTTCGTTATTGGTGATGGTGCCGACGAACCATTCCTCGCCCTTGCGGCGGGCCGTGCTCACGAATTCGCCGGGGCGGCCGTCGAGGATGCGGGTATCGTCCCAGGTGGTCGGGATACGGTCCCAGAACGCCAGCTCCGGCTCATGCTGCGAGTGCTCTGGCTTGTCGTACCAGTACAGCGTTTGCAGCGGGCTGTAATAGATCGCGGCCAGGGCCAGCTGGTGGGCGTGGGTGGTCTTGATGCGCGGGCTGTAGTAGCAGATCGTGTAGTCGGCGGCGCCGGCCAGGAAGCGCGTGAACGGCAGCACGGTGTTGTGCGTAGCGTCCGGCATTTCCTCGTTGCCGCGGATGCCTTCGGCCGTCATCAGGTTGGGCCAGGTGCGCTGTTCGCCGGTGGGGCGCCAGTCGTCATGGATGTTGACCATGATCTTTGCGTCCGCCGCCTGGCGGATGGCTTTTTCTATCCAGGTGGTCCAGCGGTGCGAGCCGACCTGCACGAAGCCGAATTTCACGCCTTGCACGCCCCAGTCGTGGTAAGTCTTGAACAGGGTGTCCGACTGCATCAGCAAGGCTTGCTGGTTCACGTACAGCCAGACGCCGATGCCTTTCTGCTTCGCATAGGCGATGATGCCGGGCAGGTCGAAGTCCGGAATGGCGACCCTGGTGGCGTCCGAATCGAAGGAGAAAGCGGGGCCGTACCACTTCCAGTCGAACAGGATGTATTGCAGGCCGTGGCGGGCGGCAAAGTCGATGTTCGCTTTCGCATCCGCAGTGGTCTGGGTCATCACGCGGATGATCTTGCCCGGCTTGATCCAGCTTTCGTCCTGCAGCTTGCTTGGCTCGTTCAGGTTCAGGATGAAGTGGCTGTTCTGCGCCAGCGCCGCGTAAGACTCGGCGACCATGATGCCGCGCCAGGGCGTGGCAAAGGGGGAGATCAGGTCGGCCGGGTCGTGCATCGAGGTGACGATGGTGTCCGGCTTGTTCCTGTGCAGCTTGAACTTGGTGCGCGAGTAGTCGACCATCTGCGCTTCCAGCAGCGCGACGTTCAGGCCGTTGGGCAGTTGCAGCGTGAGCGGGCGCTCCGATTCGTCCGGCCAGTCCGACAGCGGCAGCAGCTTGTACGGCGCTTGCGCCCAGCCATGGAACCAGGCTTGCGTGCCTTTCGGCAGCGCGAACTCGGTGTTTTCCTGGGTGATGCGGTAGTAGCTGCCTTTTTCGTTTTCCGGGAAGGTGAAGCGGAAGGCCACGCCTTCGTCATAGGCTCTCGCTTCCAGCGCGAGCTTGTAGACAGGGTTGTCGTCCTTGACCAGGTTGACGGTTACCGTGTTGTAGCGGTCCCTGATTTCCGCACGCTCGCCGGTTGCCGGGCGCCAGCTTTTATCGGCGCTGCCTTGCTGGATGCCGGTGATCTTCAGGTTCTCGAACCATTTGCCGTGGCGGTCGACAGGCAGGGCCATCGCGCTTTCGGTCAGGTGGTTGTCGAGCTGCAGGTCCATCAGCGAATCGAGGATGACCGGTTTGCCGGCGTAGCTGACCGAGTAGCGCAGCTCGCGCTTGCCGTCGGCTTGCTGCTGCTGGCGGATTTCCATCTGCAGCTTACCGTTCGGCGAACGCAGCAACGCAACCTGCGCTTGCGCTTGCGCTTGCGGCTGCGCCTGTGCTTGCGCCTGTGCCGCCGGCAGCAGGGCCGAGCCCAGCAATGCGAGCGCCGCCAATCGAATCAGCCATACCCCGCCGGCACGCAAGGCCCGCACGCCCTGCCAGGCGGCCCATTGCGCCATCTGCGCGGCGACCGGCGAGTCGGCAGGCGATGCTCCATCTCGCGAGCTCGGCCCGTCGGCCCGCAGCGTCAATTCGGCGGCGCGTGGCGAGTCAGTGGGCGATTTGGCATCTTGCGCGCCAGGCACG
>DASWYX010000095.1:0-13294 GCA_036404755.1 Pseudoduganella sp. | reverse complement strand
CCATGCCGCTGCCGCCCAAAGCCTGAAGATGTCCTCCACCGTGAAGTTCCACGGCAAGGCGCCGTTGCCCATGCGCGATGGCGTCACGCCCAGCTTCCTCTGGCTGCCTGAGGGGCAATGGCCGGACATGCTGACCTTCATGGCCTCCAACTACCCGGCAGTGACGGAAGCCCAGTGGCGCGAGCGCATGGAGCGCGGCGACGTGGTGGACGGGCAGGGCGCGCCGGTGATGCCGGATGCGCGCTACAAGCAGGGCATGCGCATCTGGTACTACCGCGAGCTGGAACATGAAACGCCGATCCCCTTCCACGAAGAGATCCTGTACCAGGACGAGCACATCGTCGTCGCCGACAAGCCGCACTTCCTGCCCACCATCCCCACCGGCCGCTTCCTAAAGGAGACGCTGCTGGTGCGCCTGCGCCAGAAGCTGGGCATCGAGGAACTGGTGCCGATCCACCGCCTGGACCGCGAAACGGCGGGCGTGGTGATTTTCTCCTCCAACCTGGACAGCCGCGGCGCCTACCAGTCGCTGTTCCAGAAACGGTTGGTGCAAAAGGAATACGAAGCACTGGCTGGTCCGCTGCCGGGGCGCGAATTCCCCTTCGTCTACCGCAGCCGCATGGTGGAGGGCGACAAGTTCTTCACGATGAAGGAGGAACCGGGCGAGCCGAACTCGGAAACGATGATTGACGTCGTCGAGCAGCGCGGCGAGCATGTGCTGTACCGGCTGTGGCCGCACACGGGGCGGCAGCACCAGTTGCGCGTGCACCTGTCCTCGCTGGGCATCCCGATCGTGAACGACGTTTTCTATCCGGTGGCGCTGCCGTGCAAGCAGGATGACGTGTCCTCGCCCCTGAAGCTGCTGGCGCGCGCCATCGGCTTCCCCGATCCGCTGAGCGGGGAATGGCGCTACTTCGAGAGCCGGCAGCGGCTTTGAATTTTCCTTGAAGGTTCAGTGCTTGATGCTCTTCAGGAAGGCCTTGCCTTCGGCCGACAGGTAAGGCATTACCTTGGCGTAGCTGAGGTGGATGTCTTCATTGCAGGCGCGGCCTGCGTGCGGGTAGGACGTCGAAAACGTCAGGCCCGTCGTGGTGGGGAAGGGCGCATTGAATTCATGGCTCATGCCTTCGCAATCGCCACGGCGGTTCAGCTTTTCCAGCAGCTTGCGCAGCGCCGGTTTCGGTTTGCCTTCGGCCGGCTCCATCAGGCTTGCTTCACCGTTCGCCAGCCAGGCGTAGGTGTTGACCTTCTGTCCGGTGCGTAAATCGAACAGCAGGGTGGCGTGCGCTGAATTGCCATGCGGGCCGCCGCAGAAATTATCCGGCTCATTCTCGTCCACCAGCAGGTAGTGGTTGAAGATCGAATCCGGCGTCAGGTCGCTCTCCCAGCCGTCACCGCCAGTCAGCTTGCAGTTGAAAGCATTGATCGCCTGGTTGTCGCGCCACTGGCGCGCGAAGAAATTGAACTGGCGGATGGCCGGCGTAGTGCCCTTCAGTTCGAAGGATTTGCCGAGCGGCGACTTCACGAGGCGCAGCGGCAGGCCGCTGATGTGGGCTTCGCTGAACTCATACTTGATGCCGTTGACCACGGGCGCGTAGTAGGCCGCGCCGCATTCGCCATCCTGCAATGGGCCCAGGCGCGTCATCCTGATCGTCAGGCGTTTGCCGTTGCCCAGCCATACGCCCTCCAGTTCATTCGCCGTGACGCGGCTGATCTTCCAGGCGCCATCGGGCTCATGCCAGCTTTCGTCCTTGTCTTCCGGCGCGGTCAGCACGATGCCTTGCAGCTGGCGCTGGTAGAAATACTGTCCTTCGGATTTGGTGAAGCAGGCGTTGATGGCGCTGTTGCCGATCCGGCCGGTCCATGCGCCCTCGAGCGGCTGGGTGTTTTGCGCCATTGCGGTGTTGGCGACCAGGGCCGCCACGAACAGGATGCGTTTCAAATTGGACCTATTGGGCAGGAGAAGACTTCGGCTTGTAGCTGGTGCCCGGCGGCGCCCAGAACAGCGGGCCTTTCGGCGAAATTTCCAGGTGCGTGGAGAGGCCCTGCTTCTTCAATTCCTTGCGCAAGCCTTCGATGCCGCCCTCGGTTTCGAGGATGAAGGCTTCGTCGATCACATCGCCATAATGCTTGTTGGTGTTTTCGACCGCCAGTTCAACCAGGTCATCCGGCGCTTCGATCGACCACAGGTGCACATCCTCATCATCGGCGAAGGTCTTGATGCGCCAGGTGCCTTTGTCGTTCTGGACGAACTGGATGGTGTCGAACAGTTCGTCCGTCGCTTCCGATTCTTCGTCGTTGACGTAGCTGCTGCGTATGCTGAGCAGGAAAAGAATAAGCTTCATTATGGGTGGTAGTCGATGATCAGCGGAGCGTGATCCGAGAATTTTACTTCCTTATACACGGAGACGGCGTGCGCCTTGGCGGCGATGCCGGGAGTCGCCACGTGGTAGTCGATACGCCAGCCCACGTTCTTCGCATACGCCTGGCCGCGGTTGCTCCACCAGGTGTACTGCTCGGGGCGCGGGTCGAGGCCGCGGTGCACGTCCACATAGCCCACTTCATCGAACAGCTTCGTCATCCAGGCGCGTTCCTCGGGCAGGAAGCCGGAGTTCTTCAGGTTGCCCTTCCAGTTCTTCAGGTCGATTTCCTTGTGGGCGATATTCCAGTCGCCGCAGATCACGAACTCGCGACCTTCGGCGCGCAGCTGCTCCAGGTGGGGCAGGAACAGGTCCATGAAACGGAACTTGGCTTGCTGGCGCTCTTCGGACGAGGAACCGGACGGGCAGTACACGGAAATCACGGTCAGGTTGCCGAAGTCGGCGCGCACATAGCGGCCTTCCGCATCGAACTCGGGCGCGCCGAAGCCGATCTTCACCGAGTCCGGCTCGATCTTGCTGTAGATGCCCGTGCCGGAGTAGCCCTTCTTCTCGGCGTAGTGGAAGTGGCCGTGGTAGCCGTGCGGATTCAGGAAGTCCGGCGTCATGTCGCCAGCCTGGGCTTTCAGCTCCTGCACGCAGATGATGTCGGCATCCACGGTGCCCATCCAGTCAAAGAAACCCTTCTTGGCGGCGGAGCGGATGCCGTTCAGGTTGGCGGAAATGATTTTTGGCATAGGGGGTACGAAAGATTAAAATACAGGCACTTTGAACAAAGATGGGTGCACTAATGAGTAATTTGAGGCAAGAGTTTATCGCGTTTTCCGTTCAGGCGGGAGTGCTGAAGTTCGGCGAGTTTACGACCAAAGCAGGGCGGCAATCGCCCTATTTCTTTAACGCCGGCCTGTTCCACGACGGCGCGACCCTGGCGAAACTGGCCGATTTCTACGCCCAGACCCTGCTGGATTCCGGCATCGAGTTCGATATGCTGTTCGGCCCTGCATACAAGGGCATCACGCTCGCTTCCGCCACCGCGATGGCGCTCGCCGGCAAGGGCCGCAACACGTCCTTCGCGTACAACCGCAAGGAAGCCAAGGACCACGGCGAAGGCGGCACCCTGGTCGGCGCCAAGCTGACTGGCAAGGTTGTCATCATTGACGATGTGATCTCGGCCGGCACCTCGGTGCGCGAGTCGGTGGACATGATCCGCGCCGCCGGCGCCGAGCCTTGCGCCGTGCTGATCGCGCTGGACCGCATGGAGCGCGGCGCCAAGGATGGCGTGATGTCCGAGCTGTCCGCCGTGCAGGAAGTGAGCAGGAACTACGGCATTCCGGTGATTTCGATCGGCAGCCTGGCCGACCTGTTCACCTTCCTGTCCGCCGACCCGGCGATGGCGCAGCACAAGGAGGCTGTTGCGGCGTATCGCAGCAAATACGGCGTCGCGTAATTTTCCGCCGAAACGTGTGCTATATTGGCAAGATGAATATTGCCACGTTGAAAGTATACGGTGACGAAAACGCACTGGCCGATGTGCGGGACGGCCTGCCGAGCGAGCCGGAACGCGCCTGGGCCAAGGGCGATCCCGGATCGTCCGGCCATGCTCACATCGACGCCGGCTTTTACGTCACCCTGGGTACGGATCCCAGCGCGGACGAGCTGCTGAAGCAGGTCCGCGCCTACCTCAACGAGTGCCAGGCGCGCGGCATTTCCTTCGACGCGGCCAATATCGCCGCCGAACTGCGCCTGGCCTTTGCCACCGGCAGCAGTCTCGATCTTTCCCTGGCCGACCTGGAGTTGCTGCTGCAGATGGGCATTACCGTCGGCATCCAGGCCTGAGCACACGATGAGCAATCGCTTTGCCGAGGACCGGTTCGCGCGTTTCAAGGGACGCCGCGGCGTCGAACGCATCATTCACATCTGGGAGCCGGCGCAGCCGCGCGCCGTACTGCTGGCCATCCACGGCGGCATGGCGCATGCGGGCGATTACGTGACGCCGGCGCTGTGGTTCAAGCGGCATGGCATCGCGACCGTTTCCTTCGACCTGTGCGGCCACGAGAAGCAGCGCCGCGTCGATATCCCCGATTTCGAGATCTTTGTCGATGAGGTGGAACTGTTCCTGCACTGGACCAAGCAGCACTATCCGGGCCTGCCGGTCTTCATCATGGGCCACTCGATGGGCGGGCTGATTGCCACGCGCTTCGGCCTGGAGCGGCTGGCGCGCGATGAGGAGGTGAGGGGATTCATCCTGTCCTCGCCTTATTACGTAAATGCGATCAAGGTGCCGGCGGTGCTGCAGGCGTTGTCCGGCGTGCTGGCGCGATTCGCGCCCCGCATGAAGGTGCCGCTGGCATCCGTGACCGATGTGCTCACGCACGACAAGGCGATCACGGAGCGGCATCACCGCGACGAGGCGGACAATGTTCGCGCCTCCGAGTGCACGGTGCGGTTCGGGCACGCGCTGCAGCAGGCGCAAAAGGGACTGGCGTCGCAAATGCCGACCTGGCGCTGGCCCTTGTATGTGGTCGTTGCGGGGGATGACAAGCTTGCCGACGCACAGGCCACGCTGGCCATGCTGGCGACAGTGAATCCGAAGCTGGTGGAGGTCAACCACCAGGCTTCGAATTATCACGAGAATTTCAATGAGGTGAACCGCGAGGAGGTGTTTGCGGATATCCTGAAATGGATGGAGGCGCGGGCCTAGCGCGCCCCCCCGCGGCTTAACCGCCAGCCAGTTTCTTCTTGAGCAGTTCCGTCAACTGCGCCGGATTCGCCTTGCCCTTGGACGCCTTCATCGCCTGGCCAATCAGCGCATTGATCGCCGCTTCCTTGCCCGCGCGGTACTGCTCGACCGACTTCTCGTTATTGGCGATCACTTCGTTGACGATCGCTTCCAGCGCGCCGGTGTCGGAGATCTGCTTCAGGCCCTTCTGCTCGATGATCGCATCGACCAGGTTCGGGTCCTGCGACTTCGCTTCCCACATCGCGCCGAAGACTTCCTTCGCGATCGTGTTGGAGATGGTGCCGTCGGCGATGCGCTTCAGCATGCCGGCCAGCTGCGCCGGCAGCACCGGCGCGTCCACGATCTCGACGCCTTCGCGGTTCAGGGTCGAAGATACATCGCCCATCAGCCAGTTTGCGGCGGCCTTCGCGTTTTCCTTGCCGGCGGCGGCAACCACGCCTTCGAAGTAGTTGGCCATGCCCTTGGACGCGGTCAGCACCAGTGCGTCGTACTCCGGCAGCTTGTACTCTTCGATGAAGCGGGTGCGCATGACGGCCGGCAGCTCCGGCATCTCGCCCTTCACGCGCTTGATCCAGTCTTCCGAAATCATCAGCGGCGGCAGGTCCGGGTCTGGGAAGTAGCGGTAATCCTGCGCGTCTTCCTTGGTGCGCATGGCGCGGGTTTCCTTGCGGTCCGGATCGTACAGGCGGGTGGCCTGCTCGACCTTGCCGCCGTCTTCGATCAGCTCGATCTGGCGGCGCACTTCCACGTGCACGGCTTCCTCGATGAAGCGGAAGGAGTTCAGGTTCTTGATCTCGCAGCGGGTGCCGAATTCCTTCTGGCCCTTCGGGCGCACGGACACGTTCACGTCGCAGCGGAAGGAGCCTTCCTGCATATTGCCGTCGCAGATGCCCAGCCAGACCACCAGGCCGTGCAGGACCTTGCAGTAAGCCACGGCTTCGGCGGCGCTGCGCATTTCCGGTTCGGACACGATTTCCAGCAGCGGCGTTCCGGCGCGGTTCAGGTCAATGCCGGACATGCCGTGATAGTCCTCATGCAGCGACTTGCCTGCATCTTCTTCCAGGTGGGCGCGGGTCAGGTTCACCGTTTTGGTGACGAACTGGCCGTCCTTCTCGTAGCCGAAAGTCAGCTGGCCGCCCTGCACGACCGGGTCTTCGAACTGCGAAATCTGGTAGCCCTTCGGCAGGTCAGGATAGAAGTAGTTCTTGCGCGCGAACTGCGACTGCGGCGCGATCTTCGCGTCGACCGCCAGGCCGAAGCGGATTGCCTTCTCGACTGCCGACTTGTTCATTACCGGCAGCACGCCCGGCAGCGCCAGGTCGACCGGGCTGGCCTGCGTATTCGGCTCGGCGCCGAACTTTGTCGGCGAGCCGCTGAAAATTTTGGAGTCGGTCGTGAGCTGAACGTGGTTCTCAAGACCGATAACGACTTCCCATTCCATATTCTTCTCTCTTATCAAATGCCTGCAGGCGTGCGTGTATGCCAGTCGGTGGCTTGCTGGAACTGGTGGGCGATGTTCAGCAGCTTCGCTTCGGCGAAGTAGTTGCCGATGATTTGCAGGCCCACGGGGCGCCTGGCGTTCTTTTCGCCCTCGCCGAAACCGACAGGAATGGACATGCCGGGCAGGCCGGCCAGGCTGGTCGACAGCGTGAAGATGTCGGCCATGTAGTTGGCGACCGGATCGTCCGCCTTCGAGCCCAGGTCCCAGGCCACGGTCGGGGCGACTGGCCCCATGATCACGTCGCACTGCTCACCCAGGGCTTTCGCGAAGTCCTCGGTGATCTTGCGGCGGATCTTCTGCGCCTTCAGGTAGTAGGCGTCGTAGTAGCCATGGCACAGGATGTAGGTGCCGACCATGATGCGGCGCTGCACCTCAGGGCCGAAGCCTTGCGCGCGGGTTTTCTTGTACATGTCCTGCAGGTCCTTGTAGCCCTCGGCGCGGAAGCCGTAGCGCACGCCGTCGAAGCGGGACAGGTTGGACGATGCCTCGGCCGGCGCCACCATATAGTAGGCCGGGATGGACAGCGCGGTGTTCGGCAGCGAGATATCGACCAGGGTCGCGCCCAGTTTCACGAACTGTTCGAGTGCGGCGCGCACGGCCTTTTCCACGTCCGCCGCCAGGCCTTCGCCGAAGTACTCCTTTGGCACGCCGATGCGCAGGCCGGTCAGCGGCTTGTTCAGGTCGCGGGTGTAGTCTTCCGCGACATTGCCCTGCTCGGGCGACAGGCTGGTGGAATCGCGCTCGTCGAAACCGGTCATGGCCGACAGCAGCAGCGCGCAGTCTTCCGCGGTCTGTGCCATCGGGCCCGCCTGGTCCAGCGAGGAGGCGAAGGCGATCATGCCGAAGCGCGAGGCGCGGCCATAGGTCGGCTTGATGCCGGTGATGCCGCAGAACGATGCCGGCTGGCGGATCGAGCCGCCGGTGTCGGTGCCGGTCACGCCGGGCGCCAGGCGCGCAGCCACGGCGGCAGCGGAGCCACCGGAGGAGCCGCCCGGAATGGCAGCCTTGTCCCACGGGTTCTTCACGGCGCCGAAAGCCGAGTTTTCATTGGACGAGCCCATCGCGAATTCGTCGCAATTCAGCTTGCCCAGGGTGACCATGCCGGCCGCCTTCATTTTTTCGACGACGGTCGCATCGAACGGGCTGACATAGTTGGCCAGCATTTTCGAGCCGGCAGTCGAGCGCCAGTTTTTGGTGACGAAGATATCCTTGTGGGCGATCGGCACGCCGGTCAGCGGCGTGGCGGTGCCGGCGGCGATGCGGCGGTCGGCTTCCTCGGCTTCGGCCAGCGTCAGTGCGCGGTCCACGTGCAGGAAGGCATTCAGGTCGCTCTTCTCGATGCGGTCGAGGAAGTGGTTCGCCAGCTGGACTGCCGTGACTTCTTTCTTCTGCAGCAGATCGGACAGCTCTTTGATGGTTTTGGTATGCATGGTTCGTTCTTCAGTCGATCACTTTCGGCACCAGGTACAGGCCGTCTTCGGTCTTCGGCGCCACTTTCTGGTAGTCGTCGCGGCGGTTCGGCTCGGTCGGCGCGTCTTCGCGCAGGCGCAGCGCGACTTGCATGTGTGCGGCCAGTGGATGGCTCAGCGGTGCAACGCCTTCGGTATCGACCGCTTGCATCTGTTCGGCCAGTGCGAAGATGCCGTTCAGCTTGTCCAGCATCGTGGCGGACTGCTCTTCACCCATTTCCAGTTGCGCCAGATGGGCGATGCGTTTTACATCGGATAGTGTCAGGGACATGGCTGTGCAGCGGGCTAGCCCGCGTGTTTAATTGTTGTATTGATAATTTACGTGGTTATTCGCCTATCAGGCATTAAATGGCTGCAAACGTCTCCTAATTCAACGGTTGCAGTCACGCACAATAGAGTGGATTTAAGGCAAATATCCCGCAAATTATAAGGTACAATCGCGGGTTAATGCGTTTCCGGCGCTGAACGCCCGCCCGGCCGCATCCGAACCGGATTCTCTATATAACGAATTAATGCGCGACTTCGCGCCACAGGACACACATGTTTGGTTTTTTACGTCGCTATATCTCGTCTGACCTGGCCATTGACCTGGGTACGGCGAACACCCTGATTTACGTGCGCGGTTCCGGCATCGTGCTGGACGAGCCATCGGTCGTTGCGATCCGCCAGGAGGGCGGCCCGAACGGCAAGAAAACGATCCAGGCGGTCGGCAAGGAAGCGAAGCAGATGCTGGGCAAGGTGCCCGGCAATATCGAGGCGATCCGCCCGATGAAGGACGGCGTGATCGCCGACTTCACCGTCACCGAGCAGATGCTGAAGCAGTTCATCCGCATGGTGCACGACTCCAAGTTCTTCCGTCCATCGCCGCGCATCATCATCTGCGTGCCTTGCGGCTCGACCCAGGTGGAACGCCGCGCGATCCGTGAATCGGCCCTGGGCGCCGGCGCATCGCAGGTGTACCTGATCGAGGAACCGATGGCGGCAGCGATCGGCGCCGGCTTGCCGGTCTCCGATGCAACCGGTTCGATGGTCGTCGACATCGGCGGCGGCACCACCGAAGTGGGCATCATCTCGCTGGGCGGCATGGTGTACAAGGGTTCCGTGCGCGTGGGCGGCGACAAGTTCGACGAAGCCATCGTCAACTACATCCGCCGCAACTACGGCATGCTGATCGGCGAACAGACCGCGGAAGCGATCAAGAAGGCCATCGGTTCCGCCTTCCCGGGTTCCGAAGTCAAGGAAATGGAAGTCAAGGGCCGCAACCTGTCCGAAGGTATTCCGCGCTCCTTCACCATCTCCTCCAACGAGATCCTGGAAGCGCTGACCGACCCGCTGAACAATATTGTCTCCGCCGTCAAGAACGCGCTGGAACAGACCCCGCCGGAACTGGGCGCCGACATCGCCGAAAAAGGCATGATGCTGACCGGCGGCGGCGCACTGCTGCGCGACCTGGACCGCCTGCTGATGGAGGAAACGGGCCTGCCGGTGCTGGTGGCGGAAGACCCGCTGACCTGCGTGGTGCGAGGGTCGGGCATGGCGCTGGAGCGCATGGACCAGCTGGGATCCATCTTCTCCTACGAGTAAGGACCGAAAGGGCGGCACTAGCCGCCCTTGTTAATTGGAAGACATGGACTACAGCCCACCGCCCCTGTTCAAACAAGGCGCGTCCGCCCGTTTCAAAGTGCTGGTGTTCGCGTGCATCTCGATTGCACTGCTGTTCACCGACTCGCGTGTTGGCGCACTCTCCGTAGTGCGCCAGGGCGCCGCTATTGTGCTTTATCCGCTGCAGCAGGCCGCCTTGCTGCCGCGCGATGCGATTTATGGCGTGGGGAGCTATTTCTCCACGCTGTCCTCCATGCAGAAGCAGGTGAATGAGCTGAGGCAGCAGCAGATCGCATCGTCGATGCTGATCCAGCAGGCGCAGCTCCAGCAGGCGGAAAACAATCAGCTGCGCAAGCTGCTGGACGCGCAGCAGCGCGTGCCGGGCAAGAGCATGCTGGCCGAGATCCTGTACGACGCGCGCGACGTGTTCACCCGCAAGGTCATCCTGAACCGCGGCACCCAGCACGGCATCAAGCTTGGCCTGCCCGTCATCGACAACCAAGGCGTGGTGGGGCAGATCACGCGCGTGTTTCCCTTCACTTCCGAAGTCACCCTGCTGACCGACAAGGAGCAGGCGATTCCCGTGCAAGTGCTGCGCAATGGTCTGCGCTCGGTGGCTTACGGCCGCGGCCAGTCCGGCAACCTGGACCTGCGCTTCATGGCGCCGAATGCGGACGTGCAGGTTGGCGATATCCTGATCACGTCCGGCATCGACGGCGTGTACCCGGCCGGCCTGGCCGTGGCGCGCGTGGTGCAGGTCGAGAGCAACGCCACCGGCGCCTTCGGCCGCGTCGTGTGCCAGCCGCTGGCGGGCATCGAGCGCAATACCCAGCTGCTGGTGCTGACGTCCGTGCCGGAAATCCCGCCACGGCCGCCGGAAGAGGAAGTCGTCAAGCCGGCCAAGAAGAAAAAGGACGCTGCTGCTGCCAAGGATGCGAAAGACGCTGCGCCTGCTGCTCCGGCAGCGCCGGCTGCGGCTACGGCTACGGCTGCAACTCCGGCTCCGGCTGCAACCGCGGCCCCGGCCCCGGCCAAAAAGGAAGCTGCCCGATGAACCGTCCACAATACATCCTGCTGCCCGTCAGCCCGCTGTTCATCGGCGTCAGCCTGTTCTGCGCGGTCCTGCTTAACCTGCTGCCCTGGGGCCGCATGGAAGGCGTGCCGGACTTCGTGGCGCTGGTCCTGGTATTCTGGGGCGTGCACCAGCCGCGCAAGGTCGGCATCGGCACCGCCTTCTTCCTCGGCCTGCTGATGGACGTGCACGACGCCACGCTGCTGGGCGAGAATGCGCTGGCCTACACGCTGCTGTCCTATTTCGCGATCATGATGCACCGCCGGGTGCTGTGGTTCAAGCTGTGGACCCAGGCCATGCACGTGCTGCCCCTGTTGTTCCTGGCGCAGGGCATACAGCTGCTGGTACGCTTTGTCGTCTCCGGCAAATTCCCGGGCTGGCTGTTCTTCAGCGAGAGCATCGTGGCTGCGTTGCTGTGGCCCGTGGTCACGATCGTCCTGCTGGCGCCGCAGCGCCGCGCCGTGGATAAAGACCACACCCGTCCGATCTGAGCATGACCGAGTTCAAGAACACAGAACGCGACCTGCACCGGTTCCGGCTGCGCCTTTCGGCCATTGCCGCCCTGGTATTCGTCTGCTTTGGCTTGCTGCTGGCGCGCTTCATCTGGCTGCAGGTGATCAAGCACAGCGACTACGCCGCGCAGGCGGAAGACAACCGCATCGCCGTCGTGCCCATCGTGCCGAACCGTGGCCTGATCCTGGACCGCAACGGCGTGGTCCTGGCGCGCAACTACTCCGCCTTCACGCTGGAGATCACGCCATCCAAGCTGCGCATTCCGCTGGAAGACATGATCGACGAACTGTCGAAAGTGGTGGAGATCACGCACAAGGACCGCCGCCGCTTCAAGAAGCTGATGGAAGAGTCCAAGCACTTCGCCAGCGTGCCGCTGCGCACCCGCCTCACCGACGAGGAAGTGGCGCGTTTCACCGTGAACCGTTTCCGCTATCCGGGCGTGGAAATCCAGGCGCGCCTGTTCCGCCAGTACCCGCTGGGTGAGACGGCCTCGCACGTGATCGGCTATATCGGCCGCATCAACCAGAGCGAAGCGAAGGCGCTGGAAGCCTCCGACGATGCCGCCAACTACAACGGCACTGAGCATATCGGCAAGGAAGGCCTGGAAAAGAGCTACGAAAAATACCTGCATGGCCAGACCGGCTATGAAGAGGTGGAAGTGACGGCCTGGGGCCGCGCCATCCGCACGCTGTCGCGCACGCCGGCAACGCCCGGCAGCAACCTGATTCTGTCCGTCGATATCGAACTGCAGAAGGTGGCCGAGGAAGCCTTCGGTGAATGGCGCGGCGCGCTGGTGGCGATCGAACCGGAAACGGGCGACGTGCTGGCTTATGTATCCCGCCCCGGCTATGACCCGAACCTGTTCGTGGACGGCATCGATGCCCAGAGCTGGGCCGAATTGAATACCTCGCTGGACAAGCCGATGGTGAACCGTCCGCTGTCGGGCACCTATGCGCCGGGTTCCACCTTCAAGCCCTTCATGGCGCTGGCCGCGCTGGAGACGGGCAAGCGTACGCCCAGTTCCGCGATCGCCGACCCGGGCTTCTTCTTCCTCGGCACCCACAAGTTCCGCGACGACGTGGTGGGCGGCCACGGCATGGTGGACCTGCGCAAGTCCATCGTCGTCTCCTGCAATACCTATTACTACATCCTGGGCCGGGACATGGGTATCGACGCCATCCATGATTTCATGGCGCCCTTCGGCTTCGGCCGCCCCACCGGCATCGACCTGGAAAATGAAAAGTCCGGCGTGCTGCCGTCGCAGGAATGGAAGCGCGCCCGCTTCAAGAAAAATCCGGCGGCGGGCAAGTGGGTTGGCGGGGATACGATTTCCGTGTCCAACGGTTCCGGCTACAACTCCTATACGCCGCTGCAGGTGGCGCATGCGGTGGCCAACCTGGCCAACAACGGCGTCGTGATGAAGCCCCACCTGGTGAAGATCATCGAAGACGGCGCCACGCGCCAGCGCAAGCTGACCGTGCCGAAGGAAAGCTACCGCATTCCGCTAAAGCAGTCGAACATCGATTTCATCAAGGATGCGATGGTCGGCGTGACCAGCGAACCAGGCGGCACCGCCTACCGCGCCTTCATCAACGCCGGCTACACGGTGGGCGGCAAGACCGGTACCGCGCAAGTGGTGGCGATCAAGGCGAACGAGAAATACAACGCGGCGCGCATCGATGAGCGTTTGCGCGATAATGCGTGGTTCACCGCCTTCGCCCCGGCAGACAAGCCGAAGATCGTGCTGGCGATGATCGTGGAAAACGCGGGCTTCGGCGGCGCGGCGGCAGCGCCGATCGCGCGCAAGGTGCTGGACTACTGGCTGCTGGGCAAGCGCTCGGGCGAGAAGGACACCACGCCCGTGCCGAAGGAAGATGCGGAAACGGTGCCGGTGGAATCGCTGCCGGCGGAAGACGTGGAAGCTGCGGCAGCCGCCATCGAGCGGCGCCAGACGGTGGGCGAACAGGCCGCTCCGGCGCCTGCGCCGCAGCAGGCTCCGGCCCAGCAGGCGCCGGCAGC
>DASWYX010000094.1:0-7366 GCA_036404755.1 Pseudoduganella sp. | reverse complement strand
CCGCCAACTATACCTACGTGCATTCGGGCCTGAAATACGACAATGCCGCCATCGGCGAGCAGTTCGCGCTGGTGGGCCTCAGCAACTCGGCTAACCTGGTGGGTATCTACGAGGACAAGAAATGGTCCGTGCGCGCCGCCTGGAACTGGCGCGGCGAGTTCCTCGCAGCGACCTTCGATGGCGCCGGCCCCAACCCGCAGTACACGGAGCCTTATGGCCAGCTGGACCTGAGCGTGAGCTACAACTTCAACGACAAATTGAGCTTCCAGTTCGAAGCCATCAACCTGACGGATGAAATCCAGCGCACCCATGGCCGGGCCAAGTCCGAAGTGCTGTACGTGACCCAATCCGGTCCGCGTTACATGATCGGCGCCCGTTACAAGTTCTGACCATGAAAAGGCCGCTGCCCGGCGGCGGCCTTTTCGGTTAGACTGCTTCAAAATGCAAACGGGGACGGGCTTCATGGCAGGCAGCGGTATTCGGCAGATTGTTGTAGTAGGAGGCGGCTCGGCCGGCTGGCTGACCGCCGCCGTCCTGGCCGCCGACCATCCGGCGCATCTGCCGGGCGGACTGGAAGTCACCCTCATCGAATCGCCGGATGTACCCATCATCGGCGTCGGCGAAGGCACCTGGCCCACGATGCGCGACACGCTGCACCGCATCGGCGTTTCCGAATCCGATTTCTTCCGCGAGTGCGATGCCGCCTTCAAACAGGGCTCGCTGTTCAGGCGCTGGATAAGCGGCGCGGCGGACGATTACTATTTCCACCCTTTCGTGCTGCCCCAGGGTTATGGCGAAGCGAACCTTGCCGAACGCTGGCAACAGGCGCACGCCCATGTGCCGTTTGCCGACCTGGCCAGCTTCCAACCCCACCTGTGCGTGCACGGCAAGGCGCCCAAGCAGGCTTCCACGCCGGAGTTCGCGGCCGTGTCCAACTACGGCTACCACCTGGATGCGGGCAAGTTCTCTGTCTTCCTGCGCAAGCACTGCGTGGAACGCCTGGGCGTGCGCCACGTGCTGGCCCACGTGGACGGCGTCACGCCCAGCGCCAGCGGCGACATCGCCTCGTTGCGCCTGCGCGACGGCAGCGCACTGGCGGGCGACCTGTTCATCGACTGCACGGGCATGCAATCGCGCCTGCTGGGCCAGCACTTCGAAGTGCCCTTCATCTCGCAGAAGCACGTGCTGTTCAACGATTGCGCGCTTGCCGTCCAGGTGCCCTACCCGGCCGAGGCCAGCCCGATCGCTTCGCAAACGACGTCCACCGCGCAAAGCGCAGGCTGGATCTGGGACATTGGCCTGCCCACGCGGCGCGGCATCGGCCATGTGTATTCCAGCGCCCACACCAGCGACGAGGAAGCCGAACGCGCGCTGCGCGCCTACGTCGGCCACGACATCGCCGCGCCGCGCAAACTGAGCTTCACGCCAGGCTACCGCGAGCGCTTCTGGCACCGCAACTGCGTGGCCGTGGGCCTTTCCATGGGCTTCATCGAACCGCTGGAAGCATCCGCCCTGGCGCTGGTCGAACTGTCGGCAGCCCTGCTCAGCGACGATATGCCGGCCAGCCGCGAAGCGATGGACATCGTCGCGCGCCGCTTCAACGAGACCTTCCGCTATCGCTGGGAGCGCGTGATCGATTTCCTGAAGCTGCACTATGTGCTGAGCCGCCGCGACGATTCGGACTACTGGCGCGATAACCGCAACACCGTGCCGGAGCGTCTGGGCGACCTGCTCACGCTATGGCGCCACCGCCCGCCATCGCGCAACGATTTCTACCGCATCGAGGAAGTCTTCCCTGCCGCCAGCTACCAGTACATCCTGTACGGCATGGGCTTCCGCAGCGAAGCCGGCGGCGGCCCGCGCCGCGCCGGCAATGACGAAGCAGCCGATGGCTACTTCCGCGAAGCCGCGGCGCTGACTGCACGAATGTTGCCCGCCCTGCCCACCAACCGCGAGCTGATCGACCATATCCGTCGCCACGGCTTGCCCAAGATCTGAGAAGGCCCACATGCCAAACCACGCACAGCTTAACAATGTGTCCCACAAGGACCTGCGCATCATCAAGGCCCGCGGCGCGCAATATGGCGACAGCATCATGAGCGCCCTCACCTTCCCCGGCGAGTTCCGTGACGTGCAGGCGCACTACCCCATCGTATTCCGCAAGAGCGCGGACGGCTCCTTCGAGGCGCTGGCCCTGTTCGGTTTCCAGGAAGGCGAAAACCTCTTCCTCGGACCACGTGGCTGGGAAGCCGGCTATATTCCGCTGGCCGTCGAGCGCCAGCCCTTCCTGATCGGCATCAGCGGCGAAGAGCTGATGGTGCACGTGGACCTGGACAGCCCGCGCATTAGCCGCAGCGAAGGGGAAGCAGTCTTCCTGCCGCACGGCGGCACCACCGAGTACCTGGAGAACGTCAATTCCATGCTGCTCGCCCTGCACAACGGCATCCAGCAATCGCGCGGCTTCATCGCCGCCCTGCTGCATTGCGAACTGCTGGAATCCTTCGTGGCCGACATCGAACTGGATGACGGATCGCAGAACCGCCTGGCCGGCTTCTACACCATCCACGAGGAGCGCCTGGCCGCGCTGGGCGGGCCGGCGCTGGAAGGCTTGCATCGCGCAGGCTATCTGCAGCCGATCTATATGCAGATCGCATCCATGTCCAACTTCCGCGCCCTGATCGACCGCAAGAACCGCGCCAATGCTGCCTGAAGCCACACCGATGCCCGAGCTGCATGGCGTTACGCGCGCTACGCTCAGCGATAAAATCCTGACCGCCACCGAGCCCGTGATCCTGCGCGGCCTGGTAGCAGACTGGCCGGCCGTTCACGCCGGTGCCTCGCACCAGACGGCGGATGCCTACCTGCGCCGCTTCTACCGCGACGCCACCGTGGTCGCCATGCTGGGCCGCGACGACATCGACGGCCGCTTCTTCTACAACGAAGACTTGAGCGGCTTCAATTTCCAGTCGCTGCGTGCGCGCATCGACCAGGTGCTGGATGAACTGGCGGCCCAGCGCGACAATCCTCGGCCGCCCGCCATCTATGTCGGTTCGACCACGGTGGAAGTGGCCCTGCCCGGCTTCCGCGAAGAGAACCCGATCGACCTCGGCGCGCGCGACGCCCTGATGAGCGTATGGTTCGGCAACCGCACGCGCATCGCCGCCCATTACGACCTGCCGGACAACCTGGCGTGCGTGACCGCGGGCCGCCGCCGCTTCACGCTGTTCCCGCCGCACCAGCTGGACAACCTGTATATCGGCCCGCTGGACTTCACGCCCGCGGGCCAGCCCATCAGCCTCGTCGACTTCAAGCGCCCGGACCTGGAACGCTTCCCGCGTTTCGCGGAAGCGTGGCGCCACGCGCAGGTGGCGGAGCTGGGCCCCGGCGACGCCATCTTCATCCCCAGCATGTGGTGGCACCACGTGGAAGCGCTGGACAGCTTCAATATGCTGATCAACTACTGGTGGCGCCAGTCGCCGAACTTCATGGATACGCCGACCAATGCGCTGATGCTGTCCCTGATGAGCATACGCGACCTGCCGCCGGCACAGCGCCAGGCGTGGAAGGATCTGTTCCTGCACTATGTGTTCGACGCGGACGAAAACACGTCGGCCCATATCGCGCCTGAAGCCCGGCGCGTGCTGGGCCCATTCAACGACGACGCAGCCCGCTCGCTGCGTGCGCAACTGCTTAAAAAGATAAACCGATAAAGGAGACAGCCATGCGAGAACATAATGGCGAAGAGCGCGTCCGCCGTCCCATCCGGCGCGTCGTGATCGCCGGCGGCGGCACGGCAGGCTGGATGATGGCTGCCGGCCTGTCCCGCACCCTGGGCAAGCTGCTGGACATCAAACTGGTCGAGTCGGACGAAATCGGTACGGTGGGCGTGGGCGAGGCAACCATACCGACGCTGATGAACTTCCACAATCTGCTCGAAATCAATGAGCAGGAATTCATGGCGGCCACGCATGCGACCTTCAAGCTGGGCATCAGTTTCGAGAACTGGCGCAACGTCAACGAAGACTACATACACTCCTTCGGCCTGACCGGCACCGACCACTGGACGGCCGGCTTCCAGCACTTCTGGATGAAGGGCGTGAAGCGCAAGCTGGCCAGCGACTACGGCGATTACTGTCTTGAGCTGAAGGCCGCGCAGGAAAACCGCTTCGCCCATCTGCCGCACAATGGCATGAACTACGCCTACCACTTGGATGCCAGCGCCTATGCGCGCTACCTGCGCAAATACAGCGAAGGCTATGGCGCGCAGCGCATCGAAGGCAAGATCGCCCGCGTCAACACCGATCCCGCCAGCGGCGACATCACCTCGTTGCAACTGGAGAACGGCACGCTGCTGGAGGGCGACCTGTTCATCGATTGCACCGGTTTCCGCGGCCTGCTGATCGGCGAAACGATGAAGGAGGAATACGAGGACTGGTCGCAATGGCTGCACTGCGACAGCGCGATCGCCGTGCAGACGGCCTCCGTTGGCCCCGCCATTCCCCTCACGCGCTCCATTGCGCACGACGCCGGCTGGCAATGGCGCATTCCGCTGCAGCACCGCGTAGGCAATGGCATCGTCTTCTCCAGCAAATTCATCGACGATGACCACGCCCGGGCCACGCTGATGGCCAATATCCAGGGTGAGCAGCTGGTGCAGCCGCGCGTGATCCGTTTCAAGCCGGGCCAGCGCCGCAAGACCTGGAGCGGCAATTGCGTGGCCATCGGCTTGGCCAGCGGTTTCCTGGAGCCGATCGAGTCCACCAGCATCCACCTGATCCAGCGCGGCATCATCCGCCTGATGCAGCTGTTCCCGGCCGACGGCATCCGCCAGTCGGACATCGACGAGTACAACAGCCAGACGCGCGCCGAGATCGAACATATACGCGACTTCATCATCCTGCACTACAACGTGACGAACCGCCGCGATACGCCGTTCTGGCGCCATTGCGCGGAGATGGACATCCCGCCTTCATTGCGCCACCGCATCAATCTGTTCCGCGAAACGGGCCGCGTGTTCCGCATTCCGAACGAACTGTTTGCCGAGAATTCATGGATCCAGGTGATGCTGGGCCAGGGCATCATGCCCGAGCAGCATCACCAGTCCGCTGATCTGATGGGAGATGCGGAGCTGTCCGCCTTCCTGGGCAGCATCCGCGACTCGGTCAGCCGCACCGTGGCGCAGCTGCCGCAGCATGAAGCTTATGTGCGGCAGTACTGCGCAGCCCCGGCCTAAGCCGGGGTTTTGTGCAGGCCGGCGTATTTCACGCCGAAGAAGAGAATGAAGGCATAGCAGGCGGCAGGTAGGATGAAGGAAGCCTGCACGCCTGCCGCATCGGCCAGCGCGCCCTGCGCGAACGGCACCAGCGCGCCGCCGACGATGGCCATGCACAGGATGCCCGAACCCTGTCCCGTGAAGCGTCCCAGCCCATGCAGCGCCATACTGAAGATGGTCGGGAACATGATGGAATTGCACAAGCCCACCGCCAGGATCGCCCACATCGCCAGCGCGCCCTTGCCGCCCGCCGCCGCCAGGATCAGGACGATCGCGCTTGCCGCATTGAAGGCCAGCGCCTTGCCCGGGCTCACCTTGCGCATCACGGCAAAGCCGATGAAGCGGCCCACCATGGCGCCGCCCCAGTACAGGCTCACATAGCGCGCCGCCGCTTCATGCGTCAGGCCCGCGATCTGCGGCTCGCCGAGGAAGTTGATCAGGAAGGAGCCTATGCTGACCTCACCGCCCACATAGACGAAGATCGCGATGGCGCCCAGCACCAGGTGCGGGAAGGATGCCGCCGAATGCCTCGCTGCGCCCTTCGCGCCCGCTGCCGTGGATCCCGCCGCGCCGGCGCTGGCGTCGTCGCTGCCGGAATCGGCGTGCGTGATGTGCGGCAGGCGCGCCGCCGCAAACAGCAACGCCAGCACCGCCAATGCTCCCGCCAGCGCCAGGTACGGCCCCTGTACGCTGCCGCCGCCCAGGATCAGCAGGCCGCCCACCGCCGGGCCGACCGTCGTGCCCAGCGAATTGAAGGCCTGGGTCAGCGTCAGCCGGCTGGACGCCGTTCGCGCCGGGCCGAGCACGGTAACGAAGGGATTCGCCGCCACCTGCAGGATCGTGATGCCCGCCGCCAGCACGAAGAAGGCGATCAGGAACAGGGTGTAGCCGCTGTCCGCCGCCGGATAGAATAGCGCGCAGCCGGCAGCCGCGATCAGCAGGCCCGTTACCGCGCCGCGCTGGTAGCCGATGCGGCGGATCAGCGCCCCCGCCGGCAACGATACGATGAAGTAGGCGCCGAAGAAGCAGAACTGCACAAGCATGGCCTGCACATAGTTCAGCGTGTACTTCGCCTTCAGGTGGGGAATCAGCACGTCATTGAGCGACGTGAGCAAGCCCCACATGAAAAACAGGATGGTGATGACAACGAGCGGCATCGTGTTCGCGCCATTCTCGCTGCCGGTGCTGGACGCCACCGCGGCGCCCGGAGCTGTGCTGGCCATATGCTCTCCTTATTTCAACTCTTCGCAGCGCACGGGGTCCGTGGCGCCGGCGACAATTTCGATATTCGCGAAGGACGCGGCAAAGCCGCCGTCGGCCGTCACGCTGAATGGCGTATCCACGCGGTCCGGCTGCAGGCCGGCAAAGCAGGACAGCGGAATCCACACATTCTGCTTGCCCTTGCCCGCCAGGCGCTGGAACAGCGCGGTGGCATTGACGGCGCTGTCCTGCATGGCGATCGTCACCTTGCCCTGCGGCGCCGAGGACACGATGGTATCAAAGCGCAGAGCCCCGCCATTGGCAATCGCTGCCGGCAGGGCCAGCGGCTTCACGCCTTTCGCCTCGAAGGTGGCCGGCGCGTTCCAGGTCACCAGCTTGGCATCCTGCTGGGTATTGATCTGGGACGTGGCCACCGTGATGCCCGGCAAGCGGTAGCTCGCGTTCAGGTCCGCCCCCAGCACGGTGCGCTCGCTGCCGCTGCGAATGGCCAGCGGGAAGCTGGCGCGGTCCGCCTGGCTATGCACCGGATAGCTGTTGCTCGTGCCGCAGCCACCCGGCGCATACGAAGTATCAAGCTTGCCCAGTTTCGAGCGCTGGCCCGCGCGCAGGCCGTAGCCGTATGCGAACAAGGGCGCGTAATCGGCGTCGCCTACGTTGAGCGGCGTCTGGCACGCGGACTTCGGCCACGAGAACGAGAGTCTGCCGGTGAAGACATATTTTCTGCCCCCGGCGATCAGGAGGTCGGACACGCCCTTGCCTTCGGTGCCCGGCAGCCAAGCGGCGATGAAGGTGTCCGACAGGTTGAGCAAGTCGTTCACGAACAGCGGCCGGCCGGACAGGAAGACTGTCACCACCGGCTTGCCCTTGCCTGCC
>DASWYX010000093.1:0-5767 GCA_036404755.1 Pseudoduganella sp. | reverse complement strand
AGGGCAAGCTGCTGGTGGGTATCGGCTCCGGCACCACGCCGGAAGAGATGATCGGCTTCGGCGTCAACTACAAGGATGCAGGCCGCATCGCCGAGGAAAACCTGCAGGCTGCCGAAGCGCTGTGGGCGAAGAAGATCGAGGACGAGGCGATCGAGCTGCACGGCTTCCATAAAGGCCGCGTGCTGCAGCGCATTGCGCCAATGCCGTATGGCCAGAAGCATGCGCGCCTGATGCCGGTGGCGATGAAGGAGAGCAGCGCGACCCGCGCGGCCGTCAACGGCTGGCCGGCCTTCATCCCTGCCTTCACGCCGCCGCAGATCGGCGGCCTGGAACCGTTGAAGCATGTGAAGAAGTACTTCTCCAGCTATCACGAGCAACTGCTGGCGGCAGGCCACTCGGACGAAACGATTGCCGATGCCCTGTCCTGGACCACGCACAGCTACCAGTGCGTGCACCTGGCGGAAACCGACGAGCAGGCGCACGAGGAAGTGCTGGAAATCCTGAGCGGTTACCAGGAAGCGATCGACCGCGAAGCCGAATTTAACGCCAAGGCCGAATCGGACGACGCCAACAAGAAGACTGACCGCACCGGCGGTGCGCTGACCGAGGAATGGATGGCCACCTGGGCGCTGTACGGCAGCCCGAAAACGGTCATCGAGAAGCTGCGCGCGTATGAGGAAGTCGGCATCGGCAATATCCTGTGCGGCACGACCACCGGCCCCTTGACCGGCAAGCGCCTGGCGTATGCGAATCAGACGCTGCACCTGCTGGCGCAGCACGTGATCCCTGCCTTCAAGTAAAGCGCGCCATGAGCACTGAACTGAGCCTGGACGAAATGGCGATGCTGACCGCCGGCGCGTCGATGTGGTCGACAGCGGCGGTCCCGCATGCCGGCATTCCGTCGCTGATGATGGCGGACGGCCCGATGGGCGTTGCCGGTCCGCGCGTGGACGAACGCGATATCTCGCTGTTGACCCCATCGCCGCTGGCGCTGGGCGCCAGCTGGGATGCGGAGCTGGTGCAGAAAGTGGGGCGGCTGGTGGGCGGCGAGGCGATTCGCCGCGGCGTCGACCTGATGCTGGCTCCGAATCTGAATATGGCGCGCAGCCCGCTGGCCGGCCGCGCCTTCGAATACTTCTCGGAAGACCCGCTGCTGTGCGGCGCGCTGGGCGTGGCCTGGATTCATGGCTGCCAGTCCGTTGGCACCGGCGCGGTGGCCAAGCACCTCGTCTGCAACGACAGTGAAACGCTGCGCGACCGCATGAAAGCCGAGGTCGATGAGCAGACCCTGCGCGAAGTCTATCTGCTGCCGTTCGAAATGGCGGCCGATGCCGGTTGCGCCGGCATGCTGACGGCATATAACAAGATAAACGGTGACTGGTGCGCGGAATCCGGCCCGGTCATCAGCGCGGCAAAGAATGAATGGGGCTTCCCCGGCGTGTTCATGAGCGACTGGTTCGGCACGCATTCCACCAACGGTTCGCTGCAGGGCGGCCTCGATCTGGAAATGCCGGGACCCGCGCGCTACCTGGGTGCACGCAGCGCCGCGGCGGTTGCCGAGGGCGTGGTGCCGCAGGCGCGCCTGCAGGATGCCGCCGAGCGCGTGGCCCGCGTTGCGCGCCGTTTCGGCAGCGGCAAAGGGCAGCCGATGGCCGATGCCGACGCCAGCGAATTGCTGATCGAAGCGGCTGCCGCCGGCTTCACGCTGGTGCGCAATGAGGATGCGATCCTGCCGCTCTATATCAAGCGCTGGCCGCGTATCGCGGTCATTGGGCCGAATGCCAGTGCGCCCTGTTTCCAGGGCGGCACCTTCGCCAAGATTGCCGTGAAGCCGGACGCCGTGCTGCCGCTCGATGCGCTGCGCACGCGCTTCGGCGACGCCATCATGTGCTACGAGCCGGGCGTCGATCCGCAGCCCAAGCTGCCGCGCATGCCAGTCCGCCCGGCACGGTCGCTGGGCGATGGCTGCGCGAAGGGCATGACGCTGGATTATTTCGACAACCCCGCCCTCGAAGGCAAGCCGCTGCTCAGCGAAACGCGCGACACCAATTCCCTGACCTGGTTCCACGGCGTGCATGAAGCCGGCGCACTGCAGCGCAATGCGGGCACGCGCGCCAGCGGCGTCTACGTTCCGGCCGAATCGGGCGAGCACCTGTTCTACGTTGGCGGCACGGGCGCCTTGCGCCTGCTGGTCGATGGCGAGGAAGTGTTCCGCCGCGACGAGGAACTGGCGCCGGGCGATGTGATGGGCCGCCTGAAGAGCGGCGATGCGGATAGCGTTCCCGTCGCGCTGGAGCAGGGAAGGGCGGTGGAAGTGGTGGTCGAATTGCGCTATACGGCTGCGCGCTGCCAGGGCTTGTGGTACGGCGTGCGCGGCCCCGGCGGCCCAGAGGCCATGATGGCGCGGGCGGTGGCAGCCGCGGAGAAGGCGGATGCGGTCGTGCTGGTGGTGGGCGAGACTTCCGATGCCAGCGTCGAATCCAAGGACCGGCCGGATACCTGGCTGCCGCCCGAGCAGATTGCGCTGATCGAGCGGATCTGCGCGGCCAATCCGAATACCATCATCGTCACCAATGTCGGCCATGCCTTCGACACGCGCTGGGAACAGCAGGCCAGGGCAGTGCTGCACTGCTGGTATCCCGGCCAGGAATTCGGCAGCGCACTGGCGCAGGTGCTGGCGGGCGACCGTGAACCGGGCGGCCGTATGCCCGTTACGATCGCGCTGGAGGATAGCGACTACCCTGCGCTGTCGCTGCAGCCCGACGCCAACGGCGACCTGCATTACAGCGACGGTGTGCGGGTCGGCTACCGCGGCCTGGCCGCACGCGGCGTTGCACCGCGCCAGGCATTCGGCAGCGGCCGCGGCTACGCGTCGTTCGAGATGCGCGACGCCAGCGTCCAGCCCGCACCGGACGGCGCGCTGACCGTCTCGCTCACGCTGCGCAATACCAGCACCCGCGCCGGCGCGGAAGTGGTGCAGGTCTACCGCGCCCAGCCCGAGCTGGCGCTGGTCGCCTTCGGCAAGTTCAGGCTGCAGGCTGGCGAGGAGCGCCGCGTCGAGCTGACGGTGGCGAAGCGCCGCCTGCAGCAATGGCGCGGGGAATGGACCGCCATTCCGGGACCGATCGACCTGCTGGTCGGCGCGTCCAGCGCGGACCTGCCGCTGTCGGTACAAGTTCAAAACTAGCATCACCAGGAGACAAGCCATGAACCAGGCTTTTTACGCAGCGGCCTCCAATGGCCGCACCCCATTCATCGTCGGCATCGGCGGCACCACCCGTCCCGGTTCCAGCACCGAAAGCGCATTGCGCGCGGCCCTCAAGCATGCCGAGGAACTGGGCGCCCGCACGCAGCTGTTCGGCGGCGAGGCGCTGGCTGCGCTGGAAGGCTATTCGCCGGAAGTGCGCGAACGCAGTGAAGGCCAGCAGGCCATCGTGGACGCGGTGCGCCAGGCGGACGCGGTGATCTTCGCCTCGCCCGGCTACCACGGCGGCGTGTCCGGCCTGGTCAAGAACGCCATCGACCTGCTGGAAGACTTGCGCGCGGACGAACGCGTCTACCTCGATGGCATGCCGGTCGGCTGCATTGTCACCGCCGCCGGCTGGCAGGGCTGTAATACCACGCTCGCCGCGTTGCGCTCCATCGTGCACGCGCTGCGTGGCTGGCCTACGCCGCTGGGCGTCACGCTGAACACGGCGGGCACCAAGCTTTTCGGCAGCGACGGCCAGTGCCTGGACGACCAGGTTTCGTCCAGCCTGAAGCTGCTGGCGGAGCAGGTGGTCGGCGTGCGCGTGCCGCAGGCTGCGGCTCAATAAAAATTGGAATTTTAATTCTAAAAACTGTGCTATTCTTGACTGGACCATGCTACCGCACGCGATGCGGGGCATGCGAAAAACAATATAAAAAAGTCCAGAACATTCGGAGACAAGTGTGCATCAACCAACCGTTGCAAGGCGCGGTTTGCATCGCCATGCGCTGATTTTGACCGGCCTGTGCGCCGGCAGCGCAATGGCGCAGGAAGCGCCCCTGATTGAAGTGATTGTCACGGCCCAGAAAACGGCGCAGCCGGCATCGAAGACGCCGCTGTCGCTGTCCGTGATCGGCAGCGAAGAATTGCGCCAGGCCGGCGCCACCAATGCCGTGGCGCTGACCGAGCTGGCGCCGAACGTGCAGATTTCCACGGACCTGGGCAAGCTGCAGATTGCGATTCGCGGCGTGGTCAGCCTCGATACCAGCGAGAAGGGCGATTCGTCCACCGCCTTCAATGTGGATGGCGCCTACGTCGGCCGCAGCGAGGCGCAACTGGGCAGCTTCCTCGACCTGGAACGCATCGAAGTGCTGCGCGGCCCACAAGGCACGCTGTACGGCCGCAACGCCACCGCCGGCGCGATCAACCTGATCACCAACAAGCCGGGCAACAAGCTGGAAGGCCGCGTCGACGTGGACATCGGCGACTACGGCATGCGCCGCGTCGAAGGCATGATCAATGTGCCGGTGAACCAGATGCTGGCGCTGCGCGCGGCCGCGACAACCGTCAAGCGCGATACTTATCTGCGTCCCGGCCCGAACACGGTTGGCCTGGAAGACCAGGACGATAACGCGGCCCGCGTGCATGCGCTGTTCACCTTCACGCCCGCCACAAGCTGGCTCCTGACGGCGGAGCGCAGCAAGTCGGGCGGCAACGGCGGCAGCACGGTGCCGCTGACGAACTTCTTCACCGGCACGCCCATCGCAGGCGGCAACAACCTGCTGAACCCCGTCTACGTGGACCGTGGCGCCGATATCCAGCTGACCGCGGCGAGCAAGTTCATCGCCAGCGACACGCACAAGAACGATGTCGCCACTTCCTTGCGCTCCGAATTCAAGACCAGCCTGGGACTGGCCGACCTGACTTACCAGTTCGCGCGCCTGCATGCGGAAGTGGACCAGGTGAACAACGGCAGCTACTTCGGCTTCCCGCTGTATAACGTGGTCGACGGCGAATCCACGCAGCGCACGCATGAACTGCGCTTCAATTCGGCCGGCAAGTCCGACCTGAGCTGGGTGGCGGGCCTGTACTGGTTCAACGAGGAGATCTTCCGCGCCTCGACCTACAATACGCAGACTCCGGGCCCGCTGATCGTGGTGCCGTTCGCACCGCACGTGAGCAGCCATTCGAAGGCCGCGTTCGGGCAGGCGACGTACAAGGTCAACGGCCAGCTGCGCTTGACGGCCGGCGTGCGCACGACGCGCGATGAGAAATCCGGCCATGACCCGCTTAGCGGCAGCCCGACCGGTCCCGGTTACACGGCGCATGTGGAAAGCTCGAAGTCGAACTTCCGCCTCGCAGCCGATTACGACCTGCAGCCGGCAGTCATGCTGTATGGCAGCGTATCGACCGGCTACAAGGCCGGCGGCTTCAACGACACCAGCGGCTCCGGCTACAAGCCCGAAAACATCACCTCCGTCGAGGCGGGCGTGAAGGGCCGCTTCCTGGACAACAAGCTGCGCCTGAGCGCCGCCGTTTTCCACTACGACTACAAGGACATGCAGCTGACTTCCGTCGTCTGCACCGGCGCGGGAACGGCGGCCAACTGCGGCGCACTGACCACCAATGCGTCCAGCGCCAAGGTACAGGGTGTGGAGCTCGAGGGGCAGTATGCGCTTACGCCGGACGACCGCGTGAACTTTTCCGTCGCCACGACGGACGGCAAGTTCGACGACTACAAGCCGAACGGTGTCGATGACTGGTCCGGCCAGCAGATCGACCGCGCACCGGCCTATAACG
>DASWYX010000092.1:0-3530 GCA_036404755.1 Pseudoduganella sp. | reverse complement strand
CTGCTTGCCCTGTGCCGCCAGCTCCATCAAACGGAAGGTGATGGACTTCAGCAGCTGGTGCTGGTCCACATCGCGCGGCAGCGTCAATTCCAGCTCGTCGGCCAGGGCCAGCATCAACGTACGCGGTTCGAGATACGGATTCGGAATATACGCCGTGACGAAATCCTCGCCCAGCGTCGCCATGAATTTGCGGCACAAGAGCGTCTTGCCGGTGCCGACTTCGCCGGTGATCTTGATGAAGCCCTCGCCCGAGCGCACCGCTACAAGCAAAGTGTTCAAGGCTTGCTGCGAATGCGCGCTGGTGAAGAAATAGCTGGTGTCCGGCGTGATGCCGAACGGCGCTTCGGTCAGCCCGAAATGGCCCTGGTACATATCAGCGTGCTCCCGCCCTGCGCGGATCGAGGGCCTTGATGCGGCGTTCCGTATCCAGCAGGTCCTCGTTCCAGCTCGACTCGCTCTCGACGATGGTCGGCTTGATCAGCACTACCAGTTCGCGCTTCTGCATCACTTCCTGCCGGTTGCCGAACAGCGCGCCCACCACGGGCAAGCCGCCCACGCCTGGCACGCCGTTGCGGTCCGAGGTCGAGGCCTGGCGCATCAAGCCGCCGATCGCCACCACCTTGCCATCCTGGCCGCGCACCATGCTGTCCATTTCGGACGTGGTGGACGTGGCCAGCGGCAGATTCAGGTTGCCCGCGCTGCCAAGGTTGATGCCCTTGTTGACCGTCGCCACCTGGCTCACGGAGGGGTGCACGTGCAGCATGATATTGCCCTGGTCATCGATCTGCGGCGTCACGTCCAGCACGACGCCGGAGAAGAAAGGCTGCAGCGTAACGTTCGGCGACACCGTGCCGCCGCCCACCGCATTGGTAGTGGTCGTGGTGCTCACGCCAGTCACGAAGAATTCGTCCGTACCGATTTTCAGCACGGCCTTCTGGTTGTTCATGGTCGCGATGCGGGGGCTGGACAGCACGTGCACTGTGCCCTGCGACTCCAGGAAGGAAATCAGCGCCGCGAAATTACTGGTCTGGAAGGCCAGGCCAAACAGCGAGCCCGCCGCTTCGGCCGCATTGCTCAAGGTATAGCCGGTAGCGGACGTCAGACCCGAGCCGCTGATCGGCGACGCCGGCACGTTTTGATTGCCGTTGCGCGGCAAAGGGGCCAGGCCGGCGCCCGGCGCCAGCACGCCGCCGGACACGCGGCTGTTGCCATGCGTGGCGAACGCCGCCCAGTTGATGCCGCTCTGGAACCCGCTGTTCAACTCCACTTCCAGGATCTTCGCTTCCAGGATCACCTGGCGCTCCACCGCCAGCTGCGTCGCACGCAGATACTTGTCGACCGCGCGCAATTCATCCGGCATGGCACGCACCACGATCACGCCCGACTGCGGGCTGATGACCACACTGCGTCCGCCCTCCCTGCTGCCGACGATGGCTTCCAGCGAAGCCTTCAGCTCCTTCCAGAAATCGGCATCCGAGGTCGTGACCACATTGCTGGAATCGCGCTGGCGGTTATTGTTCCCGTTGCCGTTATTACCGTTATTGCCGTTGTCGTTCTGCTGATTGTTGTTCTGGTTCTGGTAGTTGTTATTGTTATTGTTGTTCTGGTTGTTGGTCTGGTCCGCGACCGACGTCGAACTCACGCGCAGGTTGGACATGCCGCGCCGCTGCGACGTCAGGTAATTCACCTGGAACATGCGGGTCTGGATCGTCAGCGGGCGGATGTAGACCTTGGTGCCCTCGATGCGATAGTCATAGCCATACAGTTCGCGCACCGCGTCCAGCGCCTCGACCAGCGTCACGTCGCGCAGGTTGGCCGAGATATTGCCGCTCACGTCCGGATGCACCAGCATGTTGTAGCGCGTGCCCGCCACCAGCGAATTGAAGAAAGTCCGCGCCGGCACATTGTTGAAGGACACATTGAAACGCTCCTCCATCACCTCGCGCGCCTTCGGCAACTGTGTCGCCAGTGCGCTGACGGGCGGTACGAGCGCGTCCGCCACGGCAGGCGGCTGGGCGGCCGCAGCGGGCTTGGTGGCCGCGGCCATCTGCTCGGTGATCTTGTCATAGGCATCGCGCGGAGGAGACGCCGAACAGGCCGCCAGGGCCGCCGCGACGGCGGCTACTGCTGCCAGCTGGATGAGGTTTCGCATAGTTGTTCTCTATTTCTTGCGGCTGCCCGCCGCCAGGGGATATAAGTGCAGCACTTCTTTCTGGTCGCCGCGCCGCAGCACCGCTTCTTCCGGGCCCACGTGCTCCAGCACCGCGCCGCGGAACTTGTCGCCGCGCTTCACGATTTCGCCGTCGATGACCGCCACTTCCCTGCCCTCGTAGCCCTTGCCGACGAGGACCGATTGCAGTTGCGGGCGCGCCGGCGCGGCAGGCGCGCTGCCCGCAGCCTGCGGTGACAGCAGCTCCGACGGAGGACGCGTAGGATCGGACAGGCCCGCGTGCGACTGCGCCAGGCACCATGCCGGCATCGCGATCAGCAGGAACAGGACACGGCTCTTCACAGCGTCATCCATTTCTCGTCCAGGCTCAAGGTGTAGAGGGTGAGGGTCAGCGTGGCGATTGGATAGTTATCCGCATCCAGCTGCACCCGGCCCCAGAAAAGCTGGGACGGTAGCGCCTGCAATGACTCCATGTACGAAAGCATGTCCAGGTAACTGCCCTGCACCACCAGCTCGACACCGTGACGATACAACAGCTCGCGCGGCTTGGGCGCACCCGGCGCAGCGGCAGTGGCCACGGTCGTCGCCGGCGCCGCGCCTTGTGCCTGCGCACCCGGCGCCTTCGCCGCTGCCGTCATCTCACTCAGCCCGCTCACCGGCAACGTGCGCAGCGACAGGGTGCGCAGCTTGCTGTTCGCCCGCATCAACTGCTCCAGCAGCACCGCCATCTTCTGCGGCGGCACCAGGCCGCGCTGGACCGCCTGGAGGGAGCTTTGCAGCGCCGCCGTTTGCTTCTTCAAATCCGCAATCTGTTCCAGTGCCGCCACGTCCGGGTTCGCGCTGAAGGCAGCCATCCGTGCAGTGATCTCCGCATCAGCCGCAGCCGACCGCGATTGTTGTTGCGACAGGTTCGCGCGCAAGACCTGCTGGCGCGCCAGCAGCGGCGCGAGGCCCAGTTGATAAATGATGAACAGCACGATGGCGATGCCCGCGCCGCAAACCATCACGCGCTCGCGCAGCGAAAGCGCATCGATGCGCGCCGAAAGCTTGATCCAGGGCGCCTTCATTTGGACGCCTCCGTGCCATGCGACTGCAGCCTGAATTCGATATATGGCGCCGGTTTGGCCGCCTGCACCGCTGGCGTTGCGACCGCCTGCTGCGTGGCCGCCTCCGCGCCACCGATCTGAAGGCTGCCGAAAGTCTTCCCGCGCAACACCGGCTCCTGCGTCAGCCGTCCGATATAGCCCGGCACCAGGCCCGCCTGCAGCGCCTTGCCGCGCACATTGATTTCCCTTCCGGCGCCGACGATGTCCAGCCCCGTCAGCCACAAGCCGGGCACATTCTGGCGCGCGAAGGCGCG
>DASWYX010000091.1:0-13695 GCA_036404755.1 Pseudoduganella sp. | reverse complement strand
GGCGACGTGGTGATGGCCGAGCCGAAAGCGCTGATCGGCTTTGCCGGCCCGCGCGTGATCGAGAACACCGTGCGCGAGAAACTGCCGGAAGGCTTCCAGCGCGCCGAGTTCCTGGTGCAGAAGGGCGCCGTCGACATGATCGTCGACCGCCGCAAGATGCGCGAAGAAATCGCGCGCCTGCTGGCTCTGCTGCAGAACCAGGCTGCTGAAGTGCTGGCCTGATAGGCTGGTACGCATGCACGGCGGATCAATGATCCGCCCTACGCTTTGCGGCGTATCCTGGGCGCGGGCCGCTGGTCCGCGCTGAGTCGTTTACCTCCCGATGTCTATGTCCGCTCTCCCGAATACCCTTCCTGAATGGCTTGCGCTGCTGGAATCGCGCCATGCCGAAACCGTCATCAATATGGGCCTGGACCGCGTGCGCGCGGTAAAGGAGCGCATGCAGCTGGCGTTCAAGTGTCCGGTCATCATGGTGGCGGGCACCAATGGCAAGGGTTCGACCTGCGCCATGCTGGAATCCATCCTGCTGCGCGCGGGCTACAAGGTGGGCCTGTACATCAAGCCGCACTTCCTGGACTTCAACGAGCGCGCGCGCATCAATGGCGACATGGCCAGCAACGAAGCGCTGGTGGAGGCGTTCAATGCGGTGGAAGCGGCGCGCGGCGATATTTCGCTGACCTATTTTGAATTCACCACGCTGGCGATCATGCACCTGATGGCCGGCGCGGGCCTGGATGTGGCCATCCTGGAAGTGGGCCTGGGCGGCCGCCTGGATGCGGTCAACGTCATCGATGCCGACGTCTCGATCGTGACCAGCGTGGATATCGACCACGTCGACTACCTGGGCGGCACGCGCGAGCAGATCGGCTTCGAGAAGGCCGGAATTTTCCGCACCGGCAAAGCCGCCATCTGCAGTGACCCGATGCCGCCGCAGTCGCTGATCGACCACGCGCGCGAGATCGACGCCGACCTGTGGCTGATGGGCCGCGACTTCAATTATTCGGGCGACAAGCAGCAGTGGAACTACGGCGGCCGCAGCCAGCGCCGCAACGCGCTGGCTTACCCGAGCCTGCGCGGCGCCAACCAGTTGCTGAACGCCTCCGCCGCGCTGGCTGCGCTGGAAGCGCTGAAACTGCAACTGCCGGTGGGCGCGCAGGAAGTGCGCCACGGCCTCGTCACCGTGGAGCTGCCGGGCCGCTTCCAGGTGCTGCCGGGCCGTCCGACCGTGATCTACGATGTTGCGCATAACCCGCACGCCGCCTCGGCACTGGGCCAGAACCTCGGCAATATGGGCTTCCACCCCTACACGTTCGCCGTTTTCGGTTCCATGCACGACAAGGATATCGATGGCGTCATCAAGGCCATGGCCGGCCAGGTCGACCACTGGTGCCTGACCGACCTGCCGTCGCCGCGCGCCGCCTCCGCCTCCGAGCTGGCGCCCAAAGTGCAGGCGATCGAGCCCGATATGCATGAAAAAACCGTCAATATTTTCGCCGACCCGGGTGCTGCGTTCGCAAATGCAATGAGCCGGGCAGGGGAGAATGATAGAATTGTGGTCTTTGGATCGTTCCTGACCGTTGCCGGCGTCATGGCAGCGAAAAAATCCTCACTCCACTGACTAATTCACGCATGGGCTTGTTCTCTTCATTCAGTAAAAACAAGCAGGAAGCCTCTGGCGAAGACAGCGGCTACTACCGCGCACAAGACGACAAGGCCGCGAGCGAGCGGGCCAAATCCAAGCGCGCCTCCAATGCCGGCGGCGGCGCCACGCGCAGCCGCGCCAAGGAAGATCCCGTGCTGCCGGAGAAAAAGCGCGCACGCCGCCGCCTGGTCGGCGCCATCGCGCTTGCCCTGGCCGTTGCCGTCGGCCTGCCAATGGTGCTCGATTCCGAGCCCAAGCCGCTCGCTTCGGATATCGCCATCCAGATCCCGTCGAAAGACAAGCCGCAGGAGCCGCTGAGCGCCGCCCCCGCGCCGTCCACCATGGCCAGCGCGCCGACGCCGGCGCCAGCGCCCGTGGCCGTCGCGCCCACGCCGGTTTCCGCGCCTCCGGTTGCCGCTGCGAAGGCGCCTGCCGCGCATACCCCTTCTTCCACGCTGGACAAGGGCGAAGAGTTCGTAGACGTGCCGAAGGCGCCCAAGACAGCCGATACGCACATTGCCAAGGCCCCGGAGCACAAGCCGGAGCCGAAAAAGCCCGAGCCGAAGGCTGAAGCGAAGACCGAACCGAAGCAGGAAAAGCCGGAACACAAGCCTGAAGCCAAGCCGGAGAAGAAACCGGAACCTGCCAAGGCTGCACCGCAGAACGACGATGCACGCGCCATGGCGATCCTGGAAGGCAAGCCTGCCGAAACGGCAAGCAAGTACGTGATCCAGGTCGGCGCATTTGCGACCCAGGACAAGGTGGATGAAGTGCAGGGCAAGCTGAAATCGGCCGGCATCAAGTCCTTCGTACAGAAAGTCTCCACTGCATCGGGAGAGCGCACCCGCGTAAGGCTGGGTCCTTTCTCCAGCAAGGAAGAAGCGGACAAGGCCCGCGCCAAACTGGGCAAGATTGGCCTGGACGGCAGCGTCATTCCCGCCTGAACTGATTGAACGGACCGGCAAGACGTGACGATTTTCGACTACATCGTGATCTTCGTGCTGGCCGCATCCATCATCATCGGATTGATCCGGGGGCTGGTGAAGGAACTGCTGGCGCTGGCCAGCTGGATTGTTGCCTTCATCACCGCCAACGCCTACGCGGCCGACCTGGCGCAGATGCTGCCCACGGCGGTGCCGGGCGAGCCGCTGCGCCTGATCCTTGCCTTTATCGCATTGTTTATCGGCGTGCGTCTGCTGATGGGATTACTGGGCATGGCGATCGACGCCGTGATCGAAGCCGGCGGCCTGTCGCTGGCCGACCGCGGCCTCGGTGCGTTGTTCGGCATTGGCCGGGGCATTGTGTTTGTGCTGGCAGGCGTCATATTGTGCGGTATGACCTCGATTCCGAAGCAGGACTTCTGGACCCAATCGCTGTTGAGCCCCTGGGCGGAATCCGGCGTACGCACCGTCAAACCATTCCTGCCCGCTGCGCTGGCGCAGCACGTGCATTTTTAGAATTCTTTAAATCCGCAATACCAAGTTTAGGAGCACACCATGTGTGGCATCGTCGGCGTCGTTTCCCACCAACCTGTCAACCAATTGCTGTATGACGCGCTGCTGCTTCTGCAGCACCGCGGACAGGATGCGGCAGGCATTGCGACCAACCAGAGCAACACCTTCTCCATGCACAAGGCCAATGGCCTGGTGCGCGACGTTTTCCGTACCCGCAATATGCGTTCGCTGATGGGCAATTCGGGCATCGGCCACTGCCGCTACCCGACCGCCGGTTCCTCCAGCGAAGAGGAAGCGCAGCCGTTCTACGTCAACGCGCCGTTCGGCATCACGCTGGCGCACAACGGCAACCTGACCAACTGGGAACAGCTCAAGGAAGAGATGTTCAAGAACGACCGCCGCCACATCAACACGGACTCCGACTCGGAAGTGCTGCTGAACGTGCTGGCCCACGAGATCACGCGCTTCTCCACCGGCTTCACGCTGGAACCGGCGACCCTGTTCAAGGCCGTGCGCGAAGTGAACCGCCGCGTGCGTGGCGGCTACGCAGCCGTGGCGCAGATTGCCGGCGTGGGCATGCTGGCCTTCCGCGATCCGAACGGCATCCGTCCGCTGTGCCTGGGCGAGAATGAAACCCCGCAGGGCAAGGAATACCTGATCGCCTCCGAATCCGTGGCGCTGGAAGGCATGGGCTTCCGCTTCGTGCGCGACGTGCAGCCGGGCGAAGCGATCTTCATCGACATGGACAACAAGCTGCATGCCGAGATCTGCGCCGATGCGCCATCGCTGAATCCTTGCGTGTTCGAATACGTGTACCTGGCCCGTCCGGACTCCGTGATCGATGGCGCTTCCGTCTACAACACGCGCCTGAAGATGGGCGAGTACCTGGCCGACAAGATCAAGCGCGAAGGCCTGGCCGACGACGTGGACGTGGTGATGCCGATTCCGGATTCGTCCCGTCCCGCCGCCATCCAGCTGGCCATGCGCCTGGGCGTCGACTACCGCGAAGGCTTCATCAAGAACCGCTACATTGGTCGTACCTTCATCATGCCGGGCCAGGGCCTGCGCAAGAAGTCCGTGCGCCAGAAGCTGAACGCGATCGGCGACGAGTTCAAGGACAAGGTCGTGCTGCTGGTGGACGACTCCATCGTGCGTGGCACCACCTCGCGCGAGATCGTGCAGATGGCGCGCGAAGCGGGCGCCAAGAAGGTGATCTTCGCTTCCGCCGCGCCGCCGGTGCTGTATCCGAACGTGTACGGCATCGACATGCCGACCCGCGATGAACTGATCGCCCACGGCCGCACGCTGCAGGAAATCTGCGACGAGATCACCGCCGACGCGCTGGTCTACCAGGACCTGGAAGACCTGAAGCGGTCGATTTCGGACGTGAACCCGGCGCTGACCCAGTTCGAGGCTTCCTGCTTCGACGGCAAGTACATCACCGGCGACGTGTCGCCCGAGTACCTGGACCGCCTGGAAGCGTCGCGCCAGAATCCAAGCAAGCCTGCCAAGGCCGAAGATGCAGCGCGCACCCAGCTGAACCTGAACACTGCGACCACGGAATCGTAATGAAAAACTACGGCTTCACCACCACCATCCTGCACAACGACCGCCAGAAAGGCATCGAGCACGGTTCGCTGCACAAGCCTATCCACACCTCGGTGACCTTCGGCTATGCGGACGCGCGCCAGCTGGCCTCCGTCTTCCAGGGCAAGGAGCCGGGCTTCCGCTACGGCCGCCAGGGCAATCCGACCGTGTCCGCACTGGAGGACAAGGTCAACAAGATGGAAGGCGGCGTTGGCACGATCTGCTTCGCTACCGGCATGGGCGCCATCGGCGCCGTGTTCCAGGCGCTGCTGCGTGCCGGCGACCATGTGGTGTCGTCGTCTTTCCTGTTCGGGAATACCAACTCGCTGTGGCAGACCGTGGCGGGGCAGGGCGTGGGCGTGGACTTCGTGGACGCGACCGACGTCGCGAATGTGGCCGCGGTGCTGAAGCCGGAAACGCGCGTGGTCTTCGTCGAAACCATCGCCAATCCGCGCACCCAGGTGGCGGACCTGAAGCGCATCGGCGAACTGTGCGCCGAGCGCGGCATCCTCTACATCGTGGACAACACGATGACTTCGCCCTATCTGTTCCAGCCGAAGACGGTCGGCGCGGGCCTGGTGGTCAATGCGCTGACCAAGTCCATCGGCGGCCACGGCAACGCGCTGGGCGGCGCGCTGACCGATACCGGCTGCTACGACTGGACGAAATTCGCCAATATCTTCGACAACTACAAGAAGAACCCGACCACTATGTGGGGTCTGGTGCAGATCCGCTCCAAGGGCTTGCGCGACTTCGGCGCTTCACTCGGTCCGGAAGCGGCTCACCACATTGCCGTCGGCGCCGAAACGCTGGCGCTGCGCATGGAGCGCACCTGCACCAACGCCCGTGCGCTAGCCAGGATGCTGGCCGCCGACGAGCGCGTGGCGGCCGTCTACTATCCGGGGCTGGAGTCGCACCCGCAGCACGGCATTTCCACGGAACTGTTCAAGGACTACGGTTCGCTGCTGTCCTTCGAGCTGAAGGAAGGTATCAACTGCTTTGATTACCTGAACCGCCTGAAGCTGGCGATTGCGACCTCGAACCTGGGCGACACGCGCACGCTGGTGATTCCCGTGTCGCACACGATCTTCTTCGAGATGGGGCCGGAGCGCCGCGCTTCGATGGGCATCGCCGACTCGCTGATTCGCGTATCGGTCGGCATCGAAGATACCGACGACCTGCTCGACGACTTCCGCTCCGCGCTCGACGCTTAATTACCAGGGATCGGCGCCAGGCATCTGGTAGGGATGGCGCCAGCCGGGGAGGGCGGCGATGCGGTCCAGCCAGGCCTGGACGCGCGGCGGGTAGTCGACCCTGGCCTGCTCGGGCCAGTACAGGTAGCCGCAGATCGAGCAGTCGGCGATGCTGGGCGTGTCGTCCAGCAGGAAAAGGCGGCCGTCGAACAATTCTTCGTCCAGGCGCACGATGTCGGCATCGAAGCGCTTGCGGAACCAGGGCAGCACGGTGCCCGCGTAAGCGCCTTCATCGTCGAACTTCTGCCCGTAGCGCAGGTGGGCCATCGAGAACCCGATGCGGTTCGCTTCCCAGAACAGCCACTCGCGGCAGCGCTCAAGGCGTTCCTTCGTTTCCCCGCCCCATTCCTGCAGGTGTTCGGCCAGATACAGCAGGATGGCGTTCGACTGCACATAGGGCTTGCCGTCGTGGACCAGCAGCGGCACTTCGCCATAGCGCGCCAGGCTGCGGAAAGGTTCGGGACGATCGGCGCGCGCCAGGCGCAGGTCGATTTCCTCGTACCCGTGCGGCACGCCGGCCAGTTCCAGCAGCAGCTTGACCTTGTAGCTGTGGCCCGACTCGCAATTCCCGAACAGCTGGATCATCAGTGCCAGGTCCTCATCAGGCCGACGGCCAGGCCTTCCAGCGCGAAGTCGTCTTCCGGCGTGACGGTGATGACCTAGAAATCCGGATTCTCGGGCAGCAGATCCACGGTGGAGCCGGTCTTGCGGTAGCGCTTGACGGTCACTTCGCTGCCGATGCGCGCGACCACGATCTGGCCGTTGCGGGCGCTGTCCGCTTTCTTCACGGCCAGCAGGTCGCCGTCCATGATGCCGATGTCGCGCATCGATTCGCCGCGCACTTTCAGCAGGAAGTCGGGCTTGGCGGAGAACAGGTTGGGGTCCACGTTGTAGGTGGTTTCCAGGTTTTCCTGGGCCAGGATGGGCGAGCCGGCGGCCACGCGGCCGATCAGCGGCAGTTGCATCAGCATGCCGGCGGAAATTTGCGGCAGTTCATCGTCGCCCGTTGCGGCTGCGCGACGGGTTGCGCCCTGGCTGGCCATGCTGCCCGCACCAGCGCCTGCACCGGCGCCGGACGCCGGTGCGCCGAAGTTGCCGGTCAGGCGGATGCCGCGCGAGGTGCCGGCGGTGATTTCGATGGCCCCCTTGCGCTGCAGCGCTTTCAGGTGTTCTTCAGCGGCGTTGGCGGACTTGAAGCCCAGCTCGGCGGCAATTTCAGCGCGGGTCGGCGGGAAGCCGGTGTTGTCGATTGCGTCCCTGATCAGATTGAGAATTTGTTCCTGGCGTGCTGTGAGCTTGATCATGGTACGTGTGCTGTGGATATAGACAGTCTGTATTTTTGTACAGTGTGGAACGAATTGCAAGCAAAATTGTTGCAACTCGAGAAAAATTTCGGTGAAATGATGAAATGACAATTCATGGAGGCCAGGATGGGACGCTACGCTTTCTTGCTTGCTGCAGGTATCGCGCTGTTCGGCGCTTTGATTCATCTGCTCGCTCCATTGCTGGGGCCCGAGTGGTATGCCTTCCTGCAGGCGCCGGCGTCCGTCGTTGCTTCCGCCCGCCGCGGCACCGCGCTCGCGCCGGCGGGCTCGGTCGGCATTGGCGTCGCAATGCTGCTGTGCGGCCTGTACGCGCTGGCCGGCGCCGGCTGGCTGCGCTGGCTGCCTTTCGCGCCGCAGGCGCAGGGCACGATCGCGGCCGTCTGCCTGCTGCGCGGCCTGCTGATCGTGCCTTACTGGCTAAAGGTCCCCGTCACTGCCTTTGATGTGACGGCGTCCGTTGTGTGGCTGGCTTGCGGCCTTGGTTTCCTGATCGGCATCCTGTGGCGCCGGCCAGCCGAACAACTCGCCGATGCTGCCGGCCTCCAGCAAGGCGAGGCCCCAGGCGTCTAGCTGTCGCTGGCCCGCGGCGGCGACCCGCTCATACACTTCGGTCGGCAGGCGGCCAAAGCGGTGCTCCAGCATCGCCAGCAACATGCGCCGCTGTCCTTCGATGCGCCCCTCGGACGTGCCCTCGACCCAGCCTTCCGCGCGGCCTTCCACGATGCCGGTTGCCAGCCCTTCGGCATGGCCTTCGCGTCGTGCCTCGCTTTTCCAGTAATTGATCAAAGAATTTTCGAATGGCATTTGACGCCTCCTTATGTGATCGTTGCATTGCTGGAAAATCGTCGTCTGCAGCGGCGGTGGCAGGCGCATCAGCCAGTCGATCACTCGATACAGCTCCAGCGTGCGGTCCAGTGGCCAGTTGCGGGCGAACAGATGTTCCACCAATGATGATTTGAGTGCGAATCGACGCTCCGGGTTCCTTCGGGTTTGTTGCGTGTGCAGATGGGCGGCTGCGATCAGCGCGACCGGGTTGGCGCTGCGGGTCAGCGTCTGGATGCTGGTGCCGTAGTCGAGCAGCTTCACTGCCGGGAAGCTGGTGGAGATGTGGTGGCCGAGCAGGTCGTAGCTGAAGCTGGCCGGGCGCCAGGTTGGGCTGGGGTCTGCCAGAAGCGCCAGGCTCGTTACCGGCGCATGGAGGGGCGTCACGCAAGCGAGCGTTATAGGTGAACATACGCTCGGCGAAGGCGGCATCGCGGCGGCACTGGATTTCGATGTGAAGGTGGAGCGGCGAGCCATCGGCCGAGCTGGTGCGGACGAGCTTGTCCGCCCGCCAGGCGCGGTGCGCCGAGTCCGGGGCAGCCGACTGGAGTTCCTGGTCAAGAAAGCAATATTCCGCTGACCAGTCCACGGCCGCGTGGATGGCAGGGAAGAATAGCGCCAGGAAGTCCGGCAGCCAGCCGGTGACGGTTTGCTTCCATGGAGAGTCGTAGTTGTCCATGTGGCAAGCATGGCAGCGGGGCAGGGGCGGCGGCTTGAGCTAAAGCAGGGAGGTGCTTGAGCTGGCGCTGGAAAAGTGGTATAGTCGCGGGCTTACCTCTTCCCACACCTGTCTTGACGCCAGGGTGGGCTATTTTCACAGTCCTTAAGGGAGTTTACATGCGTCACTACGAAATCGTATTTATCGTCCATCCGGACCAAAGCGAGCAAGTGCCCGCGATGATCGAACGTTACAAGGCCAGCGTGACCTCGCGCGGCGGTAACGTGCACCGCGTGGAAGATTGGGGCCGCCGTCAGATGGCGTACTCGATCCAGAAACTGGCCAAGGCACACTACATCTGCATGAACATCGAGTGCGACAACGAGACTCTGGTCGAACTGGAAACCGCATTCAAATTCAATGATGCCGTGCTGCGTCACCTGACCGTGAAGATGAAGAAAGCGGAAACCGCTCCTTCGCCGATGATGAAGTCGGTACAGCGTGAAGACGCGGCCAAGAGCCATCGCGCCGAAGCACCAGCAGCTCCTGCAGCGGCCTAAGTACTGATCAGGAAGAAGGTCTGAACCAGCTCCGGGTCATTGCCCTCATTACCGAACGGGACAGCGTCCGCTACACCCCGGCCGGTCTGCCGATTGTGAATGCAGTACTGCAGCACAGTTCGCAGCAAATGGAGGCAGGCATAGCCAGGCTGGCCGAATTCGAGATTCCCGCGATTGCCGCGGGCGACATTTCGAAGCGGTTCAGCGAGGCGACCCTCGGCGGCATTTATGAGTTCACCGGATTCCTGGCCAAGAAAAACCGCAATAGCAGAACCCTGGTATTTCACATCATTGATTTTCGTACCGTCTAGCGCGGTGCAATTTTTAGATACAGGAGCCTAAAATGGCATTCGGTAAAAAGTTCGACAAAAACAAGCTCAAGCTGAAAGAAAAGCGCAAGCAGCAAAACCCTCTGTTCAAGCGCAAGAAGTTCTGCCGCTTCACCGCCGCTGGCGTTGAGCAAGTGGACTACAAGGATGTAGACACCCTGAAGGATTTCATCCAGGAAAACGGCAAGATCATGCCTGCACGCCTGACCGGCACCAAGGCGCACTACCAGCGTCAAGTTGACACTGCCATCAAGCGCGCCCGCTACCTGGCCCTGCTGCCGTACACCGATCTGCACCACGCTTAATTCGCGTCAGATCAGAGATCCTGGAGAAAAATATGCAAATCATTCTGTTGGAAAAAGTTGTTAACGTCGGCAACCTGGGCGACGTGGTAAAGGTCAAGGACGGTTACGCACGTAACTTCCTGATCCCGCAAAAGCTGGCTCGCCGTGCGACCCAGGCTGCTGTGGCTGAATTCGAAGCCAAGCGCGCTGAACTGGAAAAAGCTGCTGCGGCCAAGCTGGCTGCTGCTCAAGCCCAAGGCGAAAAGCTGAGCGGCATGACCGTGACCGTGTCCCAGAAAGCTGGCGTGGACGGCCGTCTGTTCGGTTCCGTGACCAACTTCGACATCGCTGAAGCCCTGAGCAAGGCTGGCTTCGCTGTGGAAAAAGCTGCCGTGCGCATGCCGACCGGCCCGCTGAAGACCGTTGGCGAGTTCCCGGTTGCCGTTTCCCTGCACACCGACGTGCTGGTGGAAGTGACCGTTGCTGTAGTTGGCGAAGCTGCCTAAGCTGTTGTCACCTGCATAAGAGAAGCCGGGCGCAAGCCCGGCTTTTTTGTTGCTTGTCGCTTCCCCGTACCTTTAAGCAGGTATAATGCGCGCCATGAATTCCGCACCCGCCGACCCGCAAGTCGATTCCATCCGCATCCCGCCGCACTCCATCGAGGCAGAGCAATCTGTCATCGGTGGCCTGTTGCGCGATAACGCGGCATGGGACCGTATTGCCGATTTCATGCGCGCGGAAGATTTTTACCGCTACGACCACCGCATCATCTTCGAGCAGATGATCCGCCTGATCAACTCGGGCAAGCCGGCCGACGTGATCACCGTGTTCGAAGCGCTGACCACGCTGGGCAAGGCGGAAGAGGTGGGTGGCATGACCTACCTGAACGCGATGGCGCAGAACACGCCGTCCGCCGCCAATATCCGCCGCTATGCGGAAATCGTGCGCGACCGCGGCGTGCTGCGCAAGCTGATCACCGTGGCCGATGAAGTGTCCGGCAAGGCCTTCAATCCGCAGGGTGCGGAGGTCAAGCAGATCCTGGATGAAGCCGAGGCGAAGATCTTCGCGATTGCCGAACAGGGCGCGCGTGGCGCCGCCGGCTGGCTGCCGGTGCAGCCGCTGCTGACCCAGGTGGTCGAGCGTATCGACGAACTGTATTCACGCGATTCCGGTTCCGAAATCACCGGCGTGCCGACCGGCTGGACAGACCTGGACAAGATGACGTCCGGCCTGCAGCCGGGCGACATGGTCGTGGTGGCCGGCCGTCCTTCGATGGGCAAGACAGCGTTCTCGATGAACATCGCCGAAAACGTGGCGGTGGAAGCGGGCCTGCCGGTCGCCGTGTTCTCGATGGAGATGGGCGGCGTGCAGCTGGCCATGCGTATGCTGGGCTCTGTCGGCCTGCTGGACCAGCACCGCCTGCGTACCGGCAAGCTGATCGACGAGGACTGGCCGCGCCTGACGCACGCCATCCAGAAGATGAACGATGCCCAGGTCTTCATCGATGAAACCCCGGCGCTGAACCCGATCGAGATGCGCGCGCGTGCGCGCCGCCTGGCCCGCCAATGCGGCAAGCTGGGTCTGATCGTGGTCGACTACCTGCAGCTGATGCAGGGCAGCCAGCCGGGCGACAACCGCTCGGCCGAGATCTCGGAAATTTCGCGATCCCTGAAGGGCCTGGCCAAAGAGCTGCATTGCCCCGTCATTGCCCTGTCCCAGCTGAACCGCTCGCTGGAACAACGCCCCAACAAACGTCCCGTGATGTCCGACCTGCGCGAATCCGGCGCTATCGAGCAGGACGCGGACGTCATCATTTTCCTGTATCGCGACGAAGTCTATAACCCGGACTCGCCGGATAAAGGTACCGCCGAAATCATTATCGGCAAACAGCGTAATGGTCCGATTGGCGCGGTGCGCCTGACCTGGATCGGCGCGTACACCAAGTTTGGCAACTACACCGGTAACCTGTCGATCTACCAGGGCGACTAAGCTACCAACGGGCTGCCGCTGCTGTTGTTTGTTGTTGGCTGCGGCGGCAGCCCAGATGAATCACTAACGGAGAAAAATAATGTTTGGACGTTTGATGCCCTCGGAGGGCAAGTTCTTTGACTTGTTCAACCAGCACGCGGAACTGTGCGTGAAGGGCGCCAAAGAGATGCTGGGCCTGATGACCAACTTCGATGATCTGGAAAATCGCGTGCACGCGATCGAAAGCATCGAAAAGCAGGCCGACAAGATCACCTACACGACGGTTGACCTGCTGCACAAGACCTTCATCACGCCGCTGGACCGCGACGACATCCACAAGCTGATCACCCGCATGGATGACATCCTGGACCTGATGGAAGATGCCGGCCAGACCGTGTCGCTGTACGACCTGCATTCGGTGACCCCGGAAGCCAAGCGCCTGGCGGAACTGGTGCTGGCCTGCACCGAGAAGGTCAAGGATGCCGTGGCCCTGCTGTCCAATATGGACAATGCGCGCCAGATCGTGACCATCTGCGAAGAGATCGACCGCCTGGAATCGGATGCCGACCACGTGATGCGCGCCGCCATGTCCAAGCTGTTCCGCGATGAACCGGACGTGCGCAACCTGATCAAGATGAAAGCCATCTACGAAATCCTGGAGACCGTGACCGACCGTTGCGAAGATGTCGCCAACATCATCGAAGGCATCATCGTCGAAAACGCATAAGAAAAAGAAAACATGCACACTCTACAAATCAGCATCTACGCGCTGGGTCTGTTGATTTTCCTGGCGCTGGTGTTTGACTTCATGAATGGCTTCCATGATGCGGCAAATGCGATTGCGACGGTGGTGTCCACCGGCGTCCTGAAACCGCAAACCGCCGTCGCCATGGCCGCCTTCTTCAATTTCGTGGCGATTTTCGTGGTGGGCCTGAAGGTGGCGACCACGATCGGCAAGGGGACCATCGATCCGGCCGTGGTCGACCATTATGTGATCTTCGGCGCCCTGTGCGGCGCCATCGTCTGGAACGTGATCACCTGGTACTACGGCATTCCTTCCTCGTCCTCGCATGCGCTGATCGGCGGCCTGGTGGGTTCGGCCGTTGCCAAGTCCGGCACGGGCGCGCTGATTTCCGGTGGCCTGATCAAGACCGTAACCTTCATCGTGGTGGCGCCGCTGCTGGGCTTTGTGCTCGGCTCCTTCATCATGCTGATCGTATCCTGGGTCTTCGTGAAGACGCCGCCGCGCAAGGTGGACGGCTGGTTCCGCCGCCTGCAGCTGGCGTCCGCGGCCGGCTACTCGCTGGGCCACGGCGGCAACGATGCGCAGAAAACCATGGGCATCATCTGGATGCTGCTGATCGCTTCCGGCCACGTGGCTGCGGGCGCTGAAGCGCCGCCGGTGTGGGTCATCGTGTCCTGCTACGGCGCGATTTCTTTCGGCACGCTGTTCGGCGGCTGGCGCATCGTCAAGACCATGGGCCAGCGCATCACCAAGCTAAAGCCCGTCGGCGGCTTCTGCGCAGAGACCGGCGGCGCGATCACGCTGCTGATGGCGTCCTTCTGGGGCGTGCCTGTCTCCACCACCCATACCATCACCGGCGCCATCGTCGGCGTGGGCTCGGCGCAGAAGATGTCGGCCGTGCGCTGGGGCGTGGCGGGCAATATCGTCTGGGCGTGGATCTTTACCATTCCAGCGTCCGCCTTCGTGGCGGCAATCGCCTGGTGGCTCGGCACCCACATCATGTGATCTGCTGCTGAGCGATGAAGAAGGGGCCTGCGGGCCCCTTTTTTTCGCCCTTGCCTGTTTCTC
>DASWYX010000090.1:0-1574 GCA_036404755.1 Pseudoduganella sp. | reverse complement strand
AGCGTATCGTTATGGGTCTGCATCAGCTTCTTGACCAGCACCTTGCCGGTGCGCGGGAAGAAGTACACCTTGCGCGGGTAGATATCGTTCAGGTCCTCGGCCAGGATGCGGATCTTCTCGTTGCGCAGGAAGTTCTGCACGAAGGCCGCATTGCGCTCGCCCACATTGATGGCCGTGAAGCCCTTCAGCACCGCGCCGCCGCCGAACACCTTCGCTTCCAGGTTTTCCCGCCGCGCGCCCGCCTTCAGCAGGTCGTTGATCAGCACTTCCATCGCGTAGGAGCCATAGCGCGCCGACGCGGAAATCGGGCTGTTGGCGTCCGAGCCGCCGTCCGGCAGCATGAAATGGTTCATGCCGCCCAGGCCCGTGGCGCGGTCGCGGATGCAGGCCGACACGCAGGAGCCCAGCACGGTCACGATCAGCATGTCCTTGCTGGTGTAGTAATACTCGCCGGGCAGGATCTTGGCAGCGTCGCAGTCGAACGTCCTGTCGTAATAGACGTTGGTGGCGAATTGTTCTTTGTCCATGTCATTCTCACTATCGTTGTGCTGCCCTGAAACCGGCCGCCTTGCGCTCATCCAGTTCGTACACCGTTTTGCCGCGTAGCTTCAATGAGTCGGACACATACAGGAAATTCTCCGAATGCCCGGCAAACAGCAGGGCATCCGGTTTCATCAGGGGGACAAAGCGCGCCAGGATGCGGCGCTGGGTGGCCTTGTCGAAATAGATCATCACATTACGACAGAATATCGCATCGAAGCCGGGACGGATCTCCCATTGCTCATCGAGCAGGTTGATCTGGCGGTAAGTGATCAGTTTTCGCAACTCTTCGCGCACCCGCACCAGGCCAGCCTTGTCGCCCTTGCCTCGCAGGAAAAAGCGGCGCTGCCGTTCCGGCGACAGCTTTTCGATGCGCTCGATCGGGTACACGCCGTTGGCGGCCGTGGCCAGCACATTGGTGTCGATATCGGTAGCCAGGATGTGCACCGGCGGCGTCAGCGTGTTGAACGCTTCGCAGGCCGTCATCGCGATCGAATACGGCTCCTCGCCGGTGGAACTGGCGGAACACCAGATATTGATCGCTTCCCCGCCGCGCCGCTGCTTCAGGTGCTCGGCCAGCAGCGGGAAGTGGTGGGCTTCCCGGAAAAAGGAAGTCAGGTTGGTGGTCAGGGCATTGGTGAAGGCTTCCCACTCGGCCGCGCCGAGTTTTCCGCCCTCCAGCTCGTCCAGGTACCTGACGAAGGAATTGATGCCGGTGGCGCGCAGGCGGCGCGCCAGGCGGCTGTAGACCATTTCCTGCTTGCTGTCGGCCAGCGCAATGCCGGCCCGCTTGTAGATCATCGCGCGGACTCGTTCAAAATCCTTCCCGTTGAACTCAAACTCTTTAACGGTGTCTTTAGTCAGCGCCATTTCTTCTCTTCCCTATACGTCAGGCGGGGACTGCTGATGTCCCCGCCGGGGATTAAAACTCTTCCCAGTCATCGCCTGAAGGCGTCGCTGCAACCACTTTCTTCGGCTGCGGAGGCGGCACGGGCCTGCCGGCGGCCGGGCGCGTGGCCACGGCCGTCGTACGC
>DASWYX010000089.1:0-12287 GCA_036404755.1 Pseudoduganella sp. | reverse complement strand
TCCCAGCAATTCAGCCACTTCCGCATAGTCGTAATCGAACACCTGCCGCATCAGGAAAGCGGCGCGCTCCTCGGGCGACAGGCGCTCCAGCACCCACATGAAGGCCATCGACAGGTCGCTCGCCTTCTCCGCCTGGGACTCCGGCGTTTGCTCATCAATTTCAACGATGGGTTCGGGCAGCCAGAAGCCCGGGTAAGCTTCGCGCTCCGCCTTCAGCGCGCGCAGGCGGTCGATGGCCAGGCGGGTGGTCACGGTCACCAGCCACGCTTCGGCCGACTGCACGCCCGCGCGGTCGCTCGCATGCCAGCGCAGCCATGCGTCCTGCACGAGATCCTCGGCATCGGCCCGCACGCCCAGCATGCGGTAGGCGATGGAAAACAGCCGCTTGCGGTGGGCGGTAAATACTTCCGCGTCGGTCTGACTCATTAACTTGCTTCCAGAGTGGTCGATTGCGCCACCCTGGTCAGTACCTCGCGCAACTCGCGCAAGCGGGGTGGCTTGCTGAGTACATAGTCTACGTTAACCGGCAACTCTCCGCTGTCGGGAATCAATCGCTGGCCCCAGCCGGTCAGCAGGATGATGGGGGCGGACGGCGACAGGGCCTTGATCGTTTCGGCCACGCGGCGCCCGTCCACATAAGGCATGCCGAGGTCCGTGAACACGGCGGTAAACGGCGGTCCGGCCTCCACCGAGGCCTTGAAGGCTTCGATGCCGGCCTGGCCGCCGTCGGCTGCCGTCACTTCGTGGCCGTCGCGCAGCAGGATGGCCCGCAGCGAGGCCAGCACCGTCGGGTCGTCATCGACGATCAGCAGGCGCATGCGCATCAGCGGTGCGGCCGCGGCAGGCGGCGCCGCCTGCTCGCCCGGGTCATCGGCCACGGGGAAGCTGATGCGCACCGTCGTGCCCAGTCCCGGCTGCGAGTCGACGGCGATGGTGCCGCTGTGGCGTTCGACCATGCCGCACACCGTGGCCAGGCCCAGTCCCGTACCGCGGTCGCCCTTGGTGGTGAAGAAGGGATCCAGGCAGCGCTTCAGCGTGGCTTCATCCATGCCGATGCCACTGTCGCTCACTTCCAGCACCACGTGGCCGCTGGCGTGCCGCGTGCGCACCGTCAGTTCGCCGCCTTCCGGCATCGCATCCACACCATTGAATATCAGGTTGGTCAGCGCCTCGCGGATCTCGCCCTCGGCCCCCAGCAGCGGCGGCAGGCGTTCGGCCAGTTCCTGGCGCAGCTCGATCACCACGCCGCGCTGCTGCGGCATATCGCTCCAGCGCGCGCGGGTCAGGTCCACCACTTGCGGCACCAGCGTGTTCAGGCTCACGGCGCCCAGCGACAGTTCCGGTTCGCGCTGGCGGTACAGTTCCCGCATGCGCGCCACCGTGGCCGCCACGTCATCGATGGCGCGCGCGATCACGCGCAGGCAGTTGCGCCCATCCTTGCTCAGCCCCGGTTCCGTTTCCAGCAGCGATTCCGTATACAGCGACACGGGCGAAATGGCGTTGTTGATGTCGTGGGCGATGCCGCTTGCCATCTGGCCCAGCGCGCGCAGGCGTTCCTGCTTGGTCACCGATTGCTGCGTCTCGTGCAGTTCGTTGTAGGCGCGCTGCAGATCCGCATACAGGCGCGCCTGGTTGGCCGCCAGCGCCACGTGTTCGCTCAGCTGGCGCAGGAATTCGCACTCTCCGCTGCTGAAACTATTGGGTGCGCGGCGCGCCACGATCAGCACGCCGAACACCGTGCTCTCGGCCAGCAGCGGCGCCAGCACCAGCGCGTTCAGGCCGCCGCGCGCCAGGCGCCTCGGGAAGGGAAAGGGCACGTCGCTGATGTCCGGCTCGTAGACCAATTGGCCGCGCACGCAGCGCGACAGACCGTTCTCGTCGATCGGAATGCGCGACTGCTCGCGCATCGCGAATTCGGTGGACAGCATTTCGCTGGCCAGCCCCACGCTGCTGACGGTCAGCACACTGTCCTGGTACAGGCATACGCAGCCGAAGTCCACCGGCAGCTGGTCTTCCAGGCTGCGCACCACCACCTGGAAAATGCTGCGCAAGTCCTGGCGGTCGCCGATCGAGCGCGTGATCTGGTGCAGCAGCGACATGCGCGCCAGCTGCGACTGCACTTTCAGCTCCGTTTCCTTGCGCACCGTGACTTCATCCTGCAGCGCCTTGTTGGCCAGCCCCAGCTCATCGCGCGACACCGTGGTCTGGCGCAGCTTCTCCGTCATGCTGTCGAAGGCGCGCGCCAGGTCGCCCACCTCGTCGCCCGCCTGCACATTCAGGGAGAAGTCCAGCTTGCCCGCACCGACCAGCTCCGTGCCGTGGCGCAGCCGCTCCAGCGGACGCGCCACGCTGCGGATCGTCATGTACAGTGCGCCCAGCACGGCCAGCGTCAGCAGCAGGCCCAGCGCGCCGGCCGCGATATTGGAGCGCTGCTGCGCCGCCAGCGCGCCCTCCCGGCTGCGCGCCGCCAGTTCTTCGGCGTCGCTGATCATGGCCTGCGCCTTGTTCATGATCTGGCCATGCAGCCGCCCTTCCAGCCGCTTCAGGATTTCTTCGCGCTCCGGCGCCGCGCGCAGCTCTTCCTGCAGCTGCAGCGCATCGGTGAAGTATTTGTGCAGGTGCGCCAGTTGCTGGCGCAGGCCGAGATAAACACCCGCTTCCGGCCCTTCACGGAATTCCTCGTCGTTCGCCAGCAGGGCCGCCAGCGATTCCTTGCGCAGCACCCACTGCGTGCGGGTGCGCGCTTCATGCCCCAGCTCATATTCCATCGCCAGGTAGCGCAGCGAGACGACGGCGCGCAGGATCTCGCCCGCCTTCTCGTTGCGCGTGAGTTCATGGCGCATCTGCGCCGTGGTCACCAGCAGCAGGATGCCAATGGCGGCGGCCACCACGATGCACAGCAACTGTGCCAGTTTCAGGCGGGTGATGATTCTCACGTTGCCCTTTCAGTGGATGATGGTGACGGCGTTGGGCGCCACGGCGCTCAGGCCGTCCAGGTAAATGTAATCGAGGAAGTTGGGCATCTGGTCGCTGGCGGCCATGCGGTTGCGGATGGCCCAGCGCGCGCGGTCCTCCAGCGCCAGCACCAGGCCCTGGTCCAGCTCAATGTCGAAGTGATAGGAAGGCCAGGCCGCCAGCACCGACTCGCGGCTTTGCTTGGCCGTGGCGGCCAGCAGCGGCTGCATCACTTCCGGATTGTCGCGGCAGTAGCGGTTGCCGTTCATCAGGGCGCGCAGCACGCGGCGCACCGTTTCGGGATGCGCCAGCACGTACTGCTGCATGCCCACCATGTTGTAAATGCTTTCGTAGACATCCTCGCCGGAGAAGCTGACGGCATTGTCGCCCAACTGCTGGCGGATCTCGCCGAGAAACGGTTCCCAGCCTGCCACGGCGTCCACCTCGCCCTTGTACAGCGCCTCGGGCAGGGCTTCCGGCTTGTAGTTGACGATGGTGATGTCCTTGGCGGACAGGCGCTGCCAGTTGAGGAATACGTCCAGCGTGAAGTGGGCGGAAGTACCTTGCGTGACGCCCACCCGCTTGCCTTTCAGGCTGCCCGGTCCCGTGATGCCGTGGTCGCGCCGCGCCACCAGGCCATGGTCCTTCTCGGTGCGGAACAGCGTGGCCACCACGCGCACCGGCGTGCCGGCGACTGCGGCGAACATCACGGGGATGTCCGCCACCGTGCCCAGGTCCGCGCGGTTCTCCAGCACCGCCTGCATCGACGACTTGCCGCTGGAATGCGGCTGCACGACGACAGCCAGGTTCTCGTTCGCAAAATAGCCCTGGCGCTGCGCCGCCACCACGCCGCAAACGCCCACGTATTCAGTGTTCACGGCGATCACCAGCTTCTCCAGCGGCTGCGACCTGGAAGGCCCGCGCTGGCTGGCCACATAGGCTGCCGCCAGAATCAGGACGATCAGCACCGCGGCAATGGCAACCCGGCTACGCATGTTCGGCCTCCGTTACGCTGTTCGAATGCAGGCCCAGTTCGACCCAGAAAGTGCTGCCCTGCCCCGGCACGCTCTCCACGCCGATCTCGCCCTGCATGGCTTCCACCACGCGTTTGGTCAGCGTCAGGCCGAGGCCCGTGCCCTCCTCGCCGCTGTCCTCGCGGCCAAGGCGGTTAAAGGGCTGGAAGATCGCCTGCAACTGCTCGCGGTCCAGGCCCGGCCCCGTGTCCTGCACGGATACGCGCACCCGGTTCGTTCCCGAGCGGCGGCAATCCAGCACGACCTTGCCGTGCTCGCGGTTGTACTTGATGGCGTTCGACAGGAGATTGATCAGCACCTGCACCAGCCGCGTCTTGTCGGCGAAGACATTCAAGTCGGTCTTGCAGCGGAATTCGAGAGAGATGCCGCGTCCTTCGGCCTGCGGCGTGACCATCATGCGGCACTCCTGCACCACGCCCGCCAGCGGCACGCTCTCCATCGCCAGGATGATCTTGCCTGCTTCAACCTTGGCCAGGTCGAGGATTTCGTTGATCAGCTTGAGCAGGTGCTTGCCCGACTGGACGATGTGTCCCGCAAACTTGCGCTTCTCTTCCGGCGAAGCGGGCAGCGTATCGGACGCGAGGATCTGCGCGAAGCCGAGGATGCCGTTCAGCGGCGTGCGCAGCTCGTGGCTCATGTTGGAGAGGAAGTGCGACTTTTCCGTGTTGGCGTGATCGGCCGCCGCACGCGCCTGCACCAGGTCGCGGTTGATGGCTGCCAGTTCCGCAACGTGTTGGCGCAACTGCTTTTCCAGTTCCGCGTTCTGCTGGCGCAGTGCGCGCGTCGCCAGCGCACGCGCCAGCGTGGGCAGCAGGCCGGAAGGCTTGAAAGGCTTGACGATGTAATCCAGCGCGCCGCTCTGCATGGCGCGCACGGCCGTTGCAATGCTGCCCTCGCCCGTCATGATGATGCAGGCCAGGTCTGGGTCTATCGCCCGCGCTTCCTCCACCAGTGCGATGCCGTCGATGCCCGGCATGTTCAGGTCCGCCAGCAGGATATCGAAGCGCTCCTTGCGCAGCCGGCTCAATGCCGCCTCGCCCGAAGCGAAACCCACTGTGTCGTACTTGTACTGGCGCAGAATGTCGCACAAGGCTGCCATATGGGCGGCCTGGTCGTCGACGATCAGGATACGGGGCTGGTTTCCGTCTACCGTCATGCAAGTCCTCGCAGCAGCGATGCCTTGCGTCGATTATGCCGTCTGATTCCCGTGGGAATACTCACACAATATAACTGCTTAAAGAAAAAGTATCGGAAATGCGAAAGTCTATTTATAAAGAGAGCCGCTTGAACACGCGCTCGGGAATCGTGGTAATCACAAGCATGATCAGGCGCCAGAACGCCGGTGCATAGACCACATCCCAGCCCTTGTCGATCGCCAGGATGATGCGCGATGCAACCTGCTCGGGGCTGGCCCACAGCGGTCCTTTTTCAAAGGCCGCCGTCATCGGCGTGTCGACGAAGCCGGGCTTGATGGTCAGCACATTCACGCCGCACCGGTGCAGCCGGTTGCGCAAGCCTTGCAGGAAGATCGCCAGCATGCCCTTGGCCGTTCCGTACACATAATTGGACTGGCGGCCACGGTCGCCGGCCACCGAACCGATCACCGCCAGCGTCCCGTGGCCCTGGGCCTCGAAACGGTTGGCCAGCAACGTCAGCAGCGCGATCACGCTGGTGCCGTTGGTATGCAGGGCTTGCAGCGTCTGGCCGACGTCGCGCTCGCAGGCCTGCTGCTCGTTCAGCGTTCCATACGCGACCAGCACCACGTCGATGCCGCCCATATGCGCGTGCGCCTGCTGCAGCAGCGCCGCGTGACGGTCCAGCGCAGCGGCGTCGAAGGCGCTGCTGCCGACCAGCGGCGCGCCGCGGATGCGCAGGTCGGCCTCCAGCGCCGCCAGCCTTTCCTCGCTGCGCGCCAGCAGGAACAGGGTGTCGCCGCGCGCCGCCATCTGGCGCGCCACGGCCTGGGCGATGGCGGAAGTGGCGCCTACGATCAGTACTTTCATAATCCGATACGCTCCGATTGCAGGGATGCGAAACGGCCGCTGGCGCCATGCAGGGCGCGCACTGCCTGCAGTTTTTCCCAGGCGGGGTAGCCGCGCCGGAATGTTTCGACGCTCATGCGGCTGTCCTTGGCCAGGTAAAGGCGGCCGCCGTGGCCGGCCACCATCGCGTCCAGCTCATTCAGCAGTTCCAGCACGCCTTCCTCCATCTTGAAATCCAGCGCCAGCGTATAGCCGGCCACCGGGAAGGACAAATAGTTCGCATTCTGCCCACCCAGCCGCTTCAGCACCGCCAGGAAGGAGCCCTTGCCCGATGCGCTGATGCGCGACAGGATCTCCTGCATGCCCGCCGCGCCGGCCTCCAGCGGCAGCACGAACTGGTACTGCAGGAAGCCCTTCCTGCCGTACAGCCGGTTCCACTGCAGCAGGCGGTCCAGCGGATAGAAGAATTTCTCATAATGGACCAGGGAGTCCGCCGCGCGCGGCAGGTGAAAGTACAGGGAATTGAACGCCCCCACCGTGCGGCGGTTCAGCAGCCGCGCGGGCAGATCGGCCGGCACGGCGATGGGCCGCGCCGTTGCGGGAGCGAGCGTGCCCGGGCCGGCGTGCTCGCCCGTCATCAGCAGCGAGCGCCCGAGCTGCCGCCCGGCCGCCACGCAATCGATCCACGCCACGGAATACGTGGCGTCCGCTTCACGTTCGAACAGTTCGAAGGCATGCTCCAGCGAGCGCGCCCTGAAGGTGCGCTGCGCGATCAGTGCGCTGTCGATCCTGCGCAGCCGCAGCTGCACGCTGAGGATGATGCCGGTCAGCCCCATGCCGCCGCAGGTGGCCTGGAACAGTTCCCGGTTGCGGTCCGCCGCGCAGTGAACGACCGTGCCATCGGCCAGCATCAGCTCAATTTCCGTGACGTGGGCGCTGAAGCAGCCGTCCACGTGATGGTTCTTCCCATGCACGTCGCTGGCGAGGGCGCCGCCGGCCGTCACGAAGCGGGTGCCGGGCGTCACGGGCAGGAACCAGCCGCGCGGCACGATCACCGCCAGGATATCGGCCAGCGAAGCGCCGGCCTCGCAGCGCAGCAGGCCACGCTCGGTGTCGAATTCCAGCAACATGGCGCGCGACAGGCTGCTGAAGACCGTCGGCGCCAGCGAGCTGTCGCCGTAGCTGCGGCCCAGGCCGCGCGCAATCACCGGCTGCCCGTTCGCCCCGGCCAGCGCGGCCCGCAGCTCCGCGTGCGAAGCGGGCATGCGCACCCTGCTTTCACAGTGCGGATATCTTCCCCATCCATGCAGCACCGTCATGCCGGCTGCCGGAAGACAAAACGCCTATCAAGCTGGTACTTGCATAGGTAGCCGATGGAAAGGCCGATCACTGCTCCGGCATAGCGCATGGACTTGCTCTCGAACAGGTGGTCGAAGCCGAATTCGAATCCCCAGAAAATCAGCGTGGTCGCCAGGCCTGCCGCCGTGTACCACAGGAAGGTCTGGCCGCCGTGCAGAAGGCTGCGGGCGCGGAAGCGGAATATATAGCGTGCGTCCAGCACGTATTTGCACACCAGGCCGGCCCCGGTACCGGCGATGACTGCGCACAGCAGGCTGAATGGGCCGGAATAGAGGCGCGAGCACAGGTCCTGCGCGGCGATGTTGATCAGGGTTGCGATGGCAGCCAACAACAGATAGGTAGTCGCAAGCTTCATGCAGATTGTGTGGATATAGTAATTTCAATTAGTCTATTACAAAACCCGACAGCATTTGCGGAAAGACTGGACTATGTATAGCGACGAGGCAACAGCGCACAAGGAGTGGGCCCGCCCGGACGTCCCTCTGCTGGTCAGCCTGGACACGCTCCTGGTCCATTCGCCGCTGCGCCAGGAACTGGCCAGCCGCCACGCCGCGCGCCACCCGCTGCGCCATTTCGGCGCCGCGCTCGCCCTGCTGCGCGGACATCCTGCGCCCAATATACCCACGATCGCCCCGGCTACCCTGTCCTTCCGGACCGACGTCGTCGCGCAGCTGCAACAGGAGCGCCAACTGGGGCGCAGCATGATGCTGCTGTATTCCGGCGAGGCGCGCCATGCGGAAGCGGTGTCCAGCCACCTGGGCCTGTTCGACGGCGTGCTGCCGGCCGACATGGCGCCGCCCGGCGCCGTGCACCAGGTGCCGCCCGCGCCGGCCCCTCCCTTTGGTTCGCTGCGCGCCCTGATGTATGCGGCGCGTCCGCATCAATGGGCCAAGAACATGCTGATCTTCCTGCCGCTGCTGGCGGCGCACCGCTATACCGAATGGCCGGCCATCGCCGCCACCCTGCTGGCTTTCGTCGTCTTCAGCCTGGCCGCGTCGGCCGTCTACCTGCTGAATGACCTGATCGACGTCGGCGCCGACCGCCAGCACCACCGCAAGCGCAACCGCCCCATCGCCTCCGGCCGGCTGGGGCTGGGCCAGGCCTGGATTGCGTGGCTGCTGCTGCTGGCCGCAGCCTTCGGGCTGTCGGCGCTTGCCCTGCCGTGGACCTTCCAGCTGGTGCTGGCCGCCTACGTCTTCCAGACCCTGGTCTACTCGCTGCGCCTGAAGCAGACGCCGATGGTGGACGTGCTGCTGCTCGCCTGCCTCTACACGCTGCGCATCATTGCCGGCGCGGCGGCCCTTGGCGTGCCGCTGTCGTTCTGGATGCTGTCCTTCTCCATGTTCTTCTTCCTGTCGCTGGCCTTCATCAAGCGCTTCAACGAGCTGCACACGGCGCGCGCAAGCCACAACAGTGCCAGGCTGCGCGGACGCGGCTATGCACCGGGCGATATCGAGCTGGTGTCCATGATGGGCATCGTTTCCGGCTACCTGTCCGTGCTGGTGCTGGCGCTCTACATCCAGGACGCGCGCACCGCACAGATGTACCGCCATCCGGAAGTCATCTGGCTGGTCTGCCCCCTGCTGCTGTTCTGGATCTCGCGCACCTGGCTGATCGCCAACCGCGGCTGGATGCACGACGATCCCATCGTCTTCGCGCTGAAGGACCGCGTGAGCCTCGTCCTGTGCTTCTTCCTCGCCGCCATCTTCGGCGCCGCCCGGCTGCTGCCATGACCCGAACGCACTGGCTGACGCAGGAACGGGCAAGGCTGTACTCCCAGGTTGCGATCATCTGCCTCGCGTCCATCGTCATCTCGTGGCTGCTGTACTCGAAAAACACCGTGGACGCGCAAGGCCGTCCGCTGGGCGCGGACTTCATCACCTTCTGGGGCGCCTCTTATCTCGGCTTGCAGGGGCGGGCCCACGAGGCCTACGACCTGGCGCGCATTTACGCGGCCGAACAGGTGGCGGTGCCCGCACTGAAGGTCCGATTCGCCTGGTTTTACCCGCCGGCCTTCCACCTGCTGGTGCTGCCGCTCGCCCTGCTGCCCTATCTGCTGTCCTACCTCGCCTTCATCCTTTCCACGCTGGCCGCCTATGTTGCCGTGCTGCGCCAGATCGTCCGCGCGCCGCTTGCCATGTGGTGCCTGGCCGGCTTCTCCGGCGTCTGGCTGAATGCGGTGCAAGGCCAGAATGCCTTCCTTACGGCCGCCATTGCCGGCGCCGCCCTGGTCCATCTCGAGCGGCGCCCTGCCATGGCCGGTGCGCTGGTCGGGCTGCTGGCCATCAAGCCTCATCTGGCGACGCTGTTCCCGCTCGCGCTGCTGGCCATCGGCGCGTGGCGCGCCATCGGCGCCGCGGCAGCGACGGCGCTGGCCGTAACGGGGCTGAGCATCGTAGTGCTGGGTACGCCCGTCAGCTCAGCCTTCCTCGGCGGCCTGGCAATGGCGCGCGAGGCGCTGGAATCGGGCGATCTGCCCTGGTCCAAGATGCCCTCCGTGTTCGCTTCCCTGCGCCTGCTGGGCGCCTCGCTGACGACGGCCTATCTGGCCCACGTCACCGTGGCCTGCGCGGCGCTCGTCCTGGTCTGGCGGGCGTGGCGCCACCACGCGGACGCCAGGCTGCGCAACGCCATCCTGATGACGGCCACCTTCTTCGCCAGTCCCTACGTTTATGACTACGACCTGGTGTGGCTCGCCTTCCCCGCGGCCTGGTATGTGAGCTACGCGCGGGAGCACGGCTGGCGCAGGCTGGACCGGGAGATCGTTGTATGTGTCTGGCTGCTGCCGATTGCCGTCGCCAATCTGTTGCTGGTCTTCCCTCTGCCGGTCGGTCCACTTGTGCTGGGTGCACTGATGTCCGTTCTTGTGAGAAGGCTGCCATGAGCGTGCACTGGCTCAATGAGGAAAGGCTGCGTGTTTACCCACGCATCATGCTCACACTGTTCGTGACGATCACGATCATCTGGCTTTGCCTGTACCGGGACATGGTCGACCCGCGCGGCATGCCGGTCGGCGCCGACTTCATCACCTTCTGGGGCGCCTCGCGCCTCGCGCTGGAGGGCAACGCCCCTTCGGCGTATGACCTGCAGGCGCTGATGCAGGCCGAGCAGGCTGCCGTGCCCGCGCTGAGGCATGTCTTCGGCTGGTACTACCCGCCCACCTTCTTCCTGGTGATCCTGCCGCTGGGGCTGATGCCCTATCTGCTCGCTTATATCGCCTTCAGCGCCAGCACGCTGGCCGCCTATGCTGCGCTGCTGCGGCGAATCCTTGCCGACAAGCGCGCCCTGGTCTGCCTGCTGGCCTTCCCCGGCCTGTGGGTCAATCTCTGGCACGGCCAGAACGCCTTCCTGACCGCCTCGCTGGCAGCCGGCGCACTGCTGCTGCGGCCGACCATGCCGGCGTTGTCCGGCGTGCTGATCGGACTGCTGGCGATCAAGCCTCACCTGGCCATCCTCTTCCTGCCCGCGCTGGCGGCGGCGCGCGAGTGGCGCATCATTGCCGTTGCCGCCGTCACGGCTTGCGCGATGGCGGCCGCCGGCACCCTGATGCTGGGCGACGGCATGCTGCCGGCTTTCGGCGACGGCATGCGCATCGCGCGCCAGGCGTTCGAGTCCGGCGCCCTGCCCTGGGTCAAGATGCCGACGATGTTCGCGCAACTGCGCCTGCTGGGTGTACCGGTGGACGCGGCCTATGCCCTGCACAGCATCGTGGCTGGCCTGGTCGTCGCCGCCATCTGGCTGGTCTGGCGCAGCGTCGCGCGGGACGCGCTGAAAAATGCGGCCCTGATGTGCGGCACCCTGCTCGTCACACCCTATCTGTTTGACTATGACCTGGCCTGGCTGGCGTTCCCCCTGGCCTGGATGGCGCTGGAGGGACTGCATGGCGGCTGGCGCGCCGGCGAGCGCAACACGCTGGTGCTGGCCTGGCTGCTGCCAGTGCTGATGTCTTCGCTCGCCAACCTCACAGGCCTGATTCAGCTCGGGCCCTGGGTCACCGGCCTGCTGCTATGCGTTATTACCCGGCGCGCTCTCGGGACTAGCGCATGAGCGCCCGCCTGCGCATTGCCGCCGGCGCCGCCATTGCCTTCCACGCGCTGATCCTGGCCGCCGTGATCGGCTACGCCAAACCCGCCTACTTCGTCGGCTCCGACTTCATCACTTTCTGGTCCGCCTCCCAGCTAGCCCTCGGCGGAGAAGCGGTCAAGTCCTACGACAACGCCACCATGTTCCAGATCGAGCAGGCGCTGGTACCCGGCATCGAATTTCCCTTCGCCTGGTTCTATCCACCGACCTTCCTGCTGCTCGCCGCGCCGCTCAGCATCCTGCCCTTCGTGGCGTCCTACCTGAGCTTCCTGGCCGCCAGCGGCGCCGCTTACGTGGAGGCCTTCCGCCGCATCATCGGCGGCATGGACGCCTTGCTGTGCCTTGCCGGCTTCTCCGCCCTGTGGATCAATATAGCCCATGGCCAGAATGCCCTGCTGACGGCGGCACTCGCTGCGGGCGCCCTGCTGCTGCTCGAAAGCCGGCCGGTACTGGCGGGCGTGCTGGTCGGCCTGCTCGCGATCAAGCCCCACCTGGCCGTGCTGTTTCCGCTGGCCTTCCTGGCTGTCGGAGCCTGGCGCGCCATCGCCGCCGCAGCCCTGACGGCAGCCGTCTTCGCGGCCGCGTCGCTGGCATTGCTCGGATGGGATTTGCTGCCGGCCTTCCTGCAGAATCTCGGCGTGGCCCGGCTCTTCGTGGAAGGAGGCCTGCTGCCCTGGTCGAAGATGCCGACAGTGTTTGCGGCGTGCCGCCTGGCGGGGATGCCTGTGGATGCTGCGTACGCGCTGCATGCCGCCGCCGCAGTGGCTGCAGCGCTGGTGACGTGGCAGGTCTGGCGCCGGGGCGCGCCGCAGCCGATGAAGAACGCGGCGCTGATGTGCGCGACCTTCTTCGTCAGTCCCTATGTATTCGATTA
>DASWYX010000088.1:0-3224 GCA_036404755.1 Pseudoduganella sp. | reverse complement strand
GTCATATTGCGCGCCGGGTTGGGACCGAACTCCTCTTCGTGCAGCGAAATCCCACGGAGGAAAACGGGCTTGCCGTTCAGGAGGATTTCGCCGCCCTTGACGGCGATGGTGCGAAAGCCGATGCGGTCGCGCACCACGTCGCCGGCGGCGCTGAAGCTCACGTCATACAGCTTCGGGCTTTCAGGCGACCAGCGCTCAAGGGCGGCGGGAGCCTTGATGTCGATGGCCGCGCGGCCGGCTTCGTCCGTCGTCGCGCTTGCCGTGGCGAGCGTGCCGATGGCCACGGTGACCTGCTGGCGCGCCGCTTTCGGACCCTGCAGGCGCACTTCGCCGGCGATATGCCCGTCCGCACGCAGGGTCAGCGTGGCATCGTCGATAAAGGTGGCGGGCGCATAGACCAGGCGCACGGGGCGCGTGATGCCGCCGTACAGGTCCCAGTCGGTAATGAAGGTCGGGATGGATTGCGCATCATGCGTGGAATCGACGCCAACGGTCAGCCGGTTGTCGCCCGCACGCAGCGCATCGGTGACTTCCAGCACGAAGGGCGTGAAGCCGCCTTCGTGGCGGCCAATTTCCTTGCCGTTCAGGTAGACGTAGGCGCGGTAATTGACCGCTTCGAAGCGCAGGAAGGCGCGGCCGCCAGGCGGCGGCTTCGCAGTGAATTTGCGCTGGAACCAGATCAGGCCATCGTAGTAGCGCAGCTCCGGATCGGCCGCATTCCAGGCGCCTGGGATGGACATCTGCGGTCCGCGGTCCATGTCGAATTCATAGAAGCCCGCGCCGCCGCGCGACTCTTCGGCGGCCACGTTGATGTCGCGGTAGCGCTGCATGCGCGACTTGGCGACCCAGCCGTTGATGTCGGTCAGGCCGGTGCGGTACAGGTCCTTCGAGTACGTCCACTGGCCGGAGAGGTCCTGGCTGTCGCGCGACTGCGCGGCGGTCAGCAGCAGCGCGGGACGCAAGTCCTGCGCTGCGACGGCGCCGCAGCCGGGTACCACGATCAGGGCGAGGAACAGGCGCAGCAGGCGCATCATGGCGCCAGCCCGGCCGTGCGCGCCGCTTCTTCCAGGCTGTCGCCGATCAGCGCAAGGTTCTGGATGGCGGCCAGGCTCCACTGCGCGGCGCCGTTGGTATTGGCGCCCACCTGCTCGTCCAGCGGACGGATCACGGCCGGGCCATCGATACGCTGCGAGCGCGTTTTCAGGCCACGCGAAGCGCCGAGGAATTCGCGCCATGCCCGCAGCGCCAGCGCGTGATCGCGCTCCTGGTAAGCCGCATAAGCCGTGATGCGCGAGTGCGCGTCCGTCAGCGAGCGGCCGCCCGGATCGGCGCCCAGCAACGACACCAGGTCTTCCTTCGGCGCGTTGTAATAGCGGCAGTATTCCAGCCACGCCTTGCGGTAGGCCGGCGCGTCGACCAGCGTCAGCAGCTCGGAACTCATTTCGACCACGCCGAACACGCCATTCAGGTGCGAGATCGCCACGTGGTCGCCCGGCCCCTGGAACTTGCCGGTCTTCGCGTCGTAAGGCGCGGACGAAGCAAACCAGCGCCGCTTCATCGCCCCAATGCTTTCCATGCCGTTGACGATCTTGTCGCGCCAGCGCGGATCGCCGGTGCGCTCCCACTCCGCCAGCCAGGCTGCCACCAGCGAGCCCCACATCGTGCCGAAGGAAGCGTTGGTCATGCCCGGCGCGCTTTCCAGCGCGGCCGTGCGCGCCAGCTTGCGCGAGATATCGGCCTTGCCCAGGTCGGCGTCGGAATCGAGCAGCTCGCGCATCAGGTCCCCGACGCGCTCGTCGGCGGTCAGGTAGTAGTAGATGCGGCGGTAGGCGGCATTGGACACGCGCGGCTGCTTCGATGAATCGGACCAGTGCTGCACGCCGTGGCGCGTGCCGAAGCCCTTGAAGCGGCCCAGGTGGTAGACGTCCACTTCGCCCGTGTGGCGCGTCATCGCCTCGGCGAGGCGGAAGATATCGGCGCGGCCGGTGCGCAGGTAGCTGTACCACAGCCACAGGTCGGTCGAGAGTTCCGAGTTGTCCCAGGCGAAGCCGCCGATATCGTAGCGCCACATATGGCGGTCGTTATCGTAAGTGTGCATCACATCGCCGTAGGACCAGAAACCGTACCAGCGGTGCTGCTCGACTTCCTTCAGGTACTGGTCCACCTGGTAAGCGAGGCGGTCTTCGATGATCTTGCGCGCCGGCTTGCCGGCATCGGCCACGTCCCAGTCGCCGAACACGCCGCACTGGTGGATGCGCTGCGGCGCCAGCACGAGGCGCGGCGGGGTGGCGACTTGCGAAGCCATTTCGGACAGCGCCTCATGCGAGGGCGTCGCGCCCAGCACCCATAGCTGCAGTTCGGAAGTGCGCGCCACGCCAACCGGCGTATCCCAGCCCGGTTCGTAATCCTCGTAAGTGATGTTCAGGCCTTCGTTCTGCTTCGCGTAGGTATCCATGCCATCCACCGCGCGGTAGGGCCGCATATCCATCGCCGGTGCGGACGGGGACCAGAGCCAGGCCGTGACGTCGGCCATGGGCGTTGCCGCATTGCGCACGTCGAGCTGCGTGGGTGCGCGCTGCCAGAAATCCTTCAGCCCCAGTGCGACGCCGCCGCTTGCGCCGCCTGCATAAGCCAGGCCCTTGGTGCGCGTGCCCGCGTTGGAATCGATCCAGGCCTGGCCAGTGGTGGTGCGCTTGCGGATGATGAAGCCGTCAGCGGTCTGCTGCGACAGCGAGAAATCGCCCCATTCGGGAATCCATTTCAGACCATCCTGCACCTGCCTGTTCATGCCGTCCAACGGCGGCAGCGCCTTGCCGGCGATTTGCGCGTCGCGGTAAGCCTGGCCGGGGTCGCGGCGCAGGCCGGTCAGCGAGCGCACGGCCTCGCCCCATACGCCCACGCCCTCGCCGGAGAAGCGGATATGGCGGTTGACCGTCGTGTCGCTCATCGGCACTTTGGCAGTCACGCCCAGGCCGCGGATGAAGTCCTTCGCCGGGTCGCCGTCGTAGATGAAGGAATGGACGATGCGTACGCAGTCCGACCCGGAGTAGAAGTAGAGACGCACCGAGAACGGCAGCCAGTCGCGCCCTGCCCCCGTGTGCGTGCCATCCACTTTCAGCACGGCGCGCACAGGGCCGGTCTGCTCGATGGTTACCCGCGTGACCTTGCTGGCGAAGGGCTGGCGCGACACGGAACCGCCGGCATCAGGATCGGGGCCATCCTGG
>DASWYX010000087.1:0-12868 GCA_036404755.1 Pseudoduganella sp. | reverse complement strand
CCGGCTGCGGCTACCAGGCGGCCGTTCTGGCCTGCGTTGCGCAAGAGGTGTATTCCATTGAGCGTATTAAACCGTTACATGAACTGGCCAAGGCGAACCTGCGGCCGATGCGTGTAGCGAACCTGCGGTTGCATTACGGGGATGGTATGCTAGGCTTGCCGCAAGCCGCCCCCTTCGATGGCATAATTCTGGCCGCAGCCGGTCTGGAAGTGCCGCAAGCCCTGCTGGATCAACTTAGCATCGGCGGCCGCCTGGTCGCCCCGGTAGGGGGCCGCACCCAACATTTAGAGCTGGTCACACGCGTCGGCAAGGCTGAATGGGTCAGCCAGACGCTGGAAGACTGCCATTTCGTGCCGCTGCGGCCCGGCACAGTATGAAACCACTGAAGATGAGAATGACGAATAAAAGTTCCCTCCTGTTGATGACGATTTCGCTCGCCTTTTTGAGCGCTTGTACCAGCGTGCCAATCCAGGCGCCGGTCGTCGATCGCACCCCCTTGCCGCCGGCGCCCGTGGCCAAGCCTGCGCCGGTCGAAGAACCGAAAGATAAGGAAGGCAGCTACACCGTCCGTAAAGGCGATACCCTGATCCGCATCGCCCTGGAGCACGGCCTGAATTACCGCGACCTGTCGGCCTGGAACAACCTGGCCAGCGCCGACGACATCAAGGTCGGCCAGGTGCTGCGCCTGACCGCGCCGGAAGGGGTGACCACGGCCGCTGTCGCGCCGCCGCCGCCGCTGGTGGCGCCGCCGAAGAAGGTGACGCCAAAAGGCGACAAGAAGCCATACTCGGAAAACAACCTGGCCGAGATGCAGAAGCCTGAAGGCGAAGGCAAGCCCACCGAGAAGCCGACCCAGGTCGCCAGCATCAATCCGTCGCCTGCACCGGCGCCGGCGCCTGCGCCCGCCCTGAGCGCGGAAGACCGTGAGCTGAGCTGGATGTGGCCTTCCGACGGCAAGGTCATCGCCGCCTTCGACGAAGGCAAGAACAAGGGCATCGACATCGCCGGCCGTCCGGGACAACAAGTGTTGGCTGCCGGTGCAGGAAAAGTGATGTATGCCGGTAGCGGCATCCGCGGATATGGTAATCTCGTCATTGTGAAGCACAGTAACAGCCTGTTGTCGGCTTATGCCCATAACCGGGCCATCCTCGTCAAGGAGGGCCAGAGTGTGAGCAAGGGGCAGACAATTGCTGAAATGGGGGACTCCGATACCGACACCGTCAAGCTGCACTTTGAGATAAGGCAGCAGGGCAAGCCGGTGGATCCGTCGAAATTCCTGCCTAACCGCTAGATACCACCCATGACACGCTCGCCGCACGACCAGATGGAAGATGACTCGCTGCCGGACGAGTTTCCGGAGGAAGCGAGCGATGAAACAACCATCGATTCCCTCGATGAGGAAGGCGGCGGCGCGGCGGTCGAAGTAGGGGCGGTGCTGGAGACCGTTGACGAGCTGAAGAAGGTGCTCGCGGCGGAGCTCTCGACCGACACCACCCAGCATTACCTGAACCAGATCGGCACCCGGCCGCTGCTGACGGCGCCGCAGGAAGTGCACTACGCCACCCTGGCCAAGCAGGGCGATTTCTCGGCCCGCCAGACCATGATCGAGCACAATCTGCGTCTGGTGGTGTCGATCGCCAAGCACTACATCAACCGCGGCGTGGTCCTGCTCGACATGATCGAGGAGGGCAACATCGGCCTGATGCGCGCCATCGACAAATTCGAGCCTGAGCGCGGTTTCCGTTTTTCGACTTACGCCACCTGGTGGATCCGCCAGAGCATCGAGCGCGCCATCATGAACCAGGCGCGCACCGTGCGCCTGCCGGTGCACATGGTGCGCGAACTGAACCAGATCCTGCGCGGCAAATACCACCTGGAAGCCCAGCACCACAACGGCAAGGATGCCACGGCCGAGGATATCGCCGACCTGGTCGGGCGTCCGGTCGAGGAAGTGCAGGATATCCTGGCGCTGTCCGAGCATGCGACCTCGCTCGATGCGCCGCTGGACAACGATCCCCAGTCCTCGCTGATGGACATGCTGCCCGGCGATTCGGACGAAAGCCCGGATGCGAAAGCCGAGCACCACGAAATGACGGTGCTGGTGCGCGACTGGCTCACCAAGCTGCCGGACAAGCAGCGCATCGTCATCATGCGCCGCTTCGGGCTGGATAATGATGATCCGGCTACGCTGGAGACGCTGGCCGAGGAGATGGGCGTGACCCGCGAACGCGTGCGCCAGATCCAGCAGGAGGCGCTGGTCAAGCTCAAACGCGCGATGGCGGCGCGCGGCGTCGTCCGCGATTCGCTGCTCTGACTGAGCATGCACGGCGGATCAACGATCCGCCCTACACGTCCCGATTCACCATGGCCCCCGAAAGATCGCTTGCCGCACGGCGTTGGCGGTTCCTGACGCTCCGTTCTGATATCATTGTCGGCTTTTGACTTCGCCCGCGCCTGGGCGCCGCAACATTGATCGCTATGCAAAACCCCATCATCGACATCAAATCCCTGGACATGGATGCCCGTGGCGTTGGCCACATTGAAAACGAAGACGGAACGCCGGGCAAGGTGGTGTTCATTGAAGGTGCGCTGCCGGGCGAGCGGGTCAGCTTCGAAATGCTGCGCAAGAAGAAGAACTGGGAGCAGGGCCGCATGACGGAGCTGCACAAGGAATCTTCGATGCGCGTGAAGCCCAAGTGCGAGCACTTCGACTATTGCGGCGGCTGCTCCATGCAGCACCTGGAGCCGAGCGCCCAGGTCGCGATCAAGCAGCGCGTGCTGGAAGATAATCTGTGGCATCTGTCCAAGGTAAAGGCCGAGACCATGATGCGCCCGATGTACGGCCCGACTTGGGGCTACCGCTACCGCGCGCGCCTGTCCTCGCGCTATGTGGCGAAAAAGGGCACGGTGCTGGTGGGCTTCCACGAGAAGAAGTCCGTGTTCGTGGCCGATATCCAGAGCTGCCAGATCCTGCCCAAGCACGTGTCGGACATGATGATGCCGCTGCGCGCACTGATTCATTCGCTGTCCATCTTCGACAAGGTGCCGCAGATCGAGCTGGCCATCGGCGAAGACAATACCGTGCTGGTGATGCGCAATATGGTGCCGCTGGCGGGCGACGATGAAGCGAAGCTGAAGGCCTTTGCCGACGAATACAAAATCCAGTGGTGGCTGCAGCCGAAAGGCCCGGACACCGCCTATCCCTTCTACCCGGCGGACAAGGAGCTGTACTACACGCTGCCTGAATTCGGCATCAAGATGCCGTTCAAGCCGACCGACTTCACCCAGGTGAACCACCACATCAACCGCGTGCTGGTACACAAGGCGCTGAACCTGCTGAAGGTGGAGAAGGAAGACCGCGTGGCCGACCTGTTCTGTGGCCTGGGCAACTTCACGCTGCCGCTGGCGACGCAGGCGCGCGAAGTGGTGGGCATCGAAGGCTCGACCGCGCTGACCGAGCGCGCGCTGGCCAACGCCAAAGTGAACGGCGTGGACGGCCATACCACCTTCCAGTGCCGTAACCTGTTCGAGATCACCAAGGACGACCTGATCGCGCTCGGCAAATTCGACCGCATGCTGATCGGCCCGCCGCGCGACGGCGCGATGGCCTTGTCGCTGGCGCTGGCCGAGCTGAAGGAGTCGAATCCGGACATGCTGCCGAAGCGTATCGTCTACGTTTCCTGCTCGCCTTCCACGCTGGCGCGCGACGCGGGCGTGCTGGTGCACCGCGCCGGTTACCGCCTGAGCAATGCCGGTGTGGTGAACATGTTCCCGCACACCTCGCACGTCGAGTCGATGGCGGTGTTCGACCTGGCCTGATCAGGGCCGCGGCTCACGCTTCTTGTCGCGGAAGAAGGCCCAGGCCTCTTCCGCTGTCTCGAAGTCCGCATTCTGGGCGCCCAGCAGGGCGTTCACATACCACTGCATGCGGTGCCCGATGCTTGGCTCCGTATGTCCGCCTTTCTCCACCCTGATGAATTCGACTTGCATGCCTTGCGGGTCGGTACCCCACACGTAGCGCCGCGCCGACGTATCGCCCGATGCGCTGCGGCGCGGCAGGGCGCTTTCTTGCGCGGTATCGGGCAACCGGTCCGTCTTGCGCCAGATGGCGAGCGTCTGCTCCACGCTGATGGCCGAACCGCGGGCGCGCAACAGGAAGTGCCCGACCTGGCCACCCGCGTAGGGCGTGATCTTGTCCGCCGTGCCGTGCACCACCATCACCGGCAGCGCCTGAGCCGGGTCGGCGCACAGGCTTTTGGCGGGCCACAGCGCGGCGACGGCGGCGATGCCCGCCAGCCGGGGCGCCAGTTCGACGCCGAGGCGGTAGACCATGCCGCCGCCATTCGACGTGCCGATTGCGTACACGCGCGCCGGATCGGCGCCGTGGTCCGCAATGGCCTTGTCGATCAGGGCGCTGATGAAGCCGACATCGTCGGTTGTCGGATTGGTCTCGGCGTCGGCGCGGCAATCGTTCCAGCCGCGCTTGTCGTCGCTGCCCTTGGCGCCGTCGGGTGCGATGACCAGCAGCTGTTCGCGGTCGGCGATGGCGAGCCACTGTTGCATGGGCGCGTTGAGGCGTTCCTTGCCGAAGACCAGGCTGGCCGATCCCGTGTGCCCGTGCAGCACGATGACCAGCGGGCGCTTGCCTTCCGCCGGCTGCTGCGGCGTCGCCAGCAGGTAATGGCGCGGTCCTTCAGGGCGAGCCAGCTCGCCGGAGGTGATGGTGGCGGCTTGCGACGTGCAGGGAAGCAGGGCGGCAAAGGCGGCGAGCGTGGCGATGGTTTTCATTCAAAAATGGTAACACGCAGGCTTGGCGCAGGCGTCTTGCGCCGATGCCTTGACAGGCATTGTGGATGTTGCAACACTCGTGGCTCTACGTTCGTTCGTAACCGGAGCTGCGATGCGCTTCCTGTCCGCCGTACTGTGTCTCCTTTCCCTGCCGCTTGCCGCAGGCGCCCAATCCATCGCTTCCTTTTCGCCCGAAGGCACCGTCAAAGGCGTGCGCCAGGTGCAGGTGCGCTTCGAGACGCAGATGGTGGCGTTCGGCGATTTGCGGCTGGCCGATCCGATGGACATCGATTGTCCCGAGAAGGGCAAGGGGCGCTGGATTGACGGCGGCAGCTGGAGCTATGACTTCGAACGCGATCTGCCGGCGGGCATTGCCTGCCGCTTCACGCTGAAGCCCGGCCTGCGCGACCTGGCCGGCGCGGCGCTGAAAGGGCAGGGCGACTACAGTTTCAATACCGGCGGGCCGGCCGTGGTCGAGCAGCTGCCGCGCGGCGATATCGACGAGAACCAGGTCTTCGTGCTGGCGCTGGATGCGGTGCCGGACGAGCGGACCATCGCGCCGCATGCATGGTGCCGCGCGGATGGCGTCAACGAGCGCATTCCGGTGCGGCTGCTTGAAGGCGCGGAACGGCAGCAGGTGCTGGACGCGCGCAAGAACTTCCTCGACCGCCAGCTGCACGTCTATTTCGCCGCACGCGGCGTGGTGTGGCGCGCTGCCACGCGTGTCCGCAATTCGGGCAAGGAGAAGCTGCCCGTGGCCGTGCTGCGCTGCGCGCGCACGCTGCCGGCGGGGGCGAAGATGGCGCTGGTGTGGGGCGCGGGCATCGCGACCGAGACCGGTATCGCCAATACCGAAAACCAGGAGCTGGCGTTCCAGGTGCGTCCCGACTTCAGCGCGCGCTTCAGCTGCGAGCGCATGCGGCGCGGCGGGCATTGCATTCCCATCTTGCCCATGACCTTGTCCTTCAGCGCGCCGGTCAGCATGGCAGATGCGGCCGCCATCCGGCTGACCGGCGCGCGCGGCGCTTCTTGGTCGCCGCAATTTGGCGCGGAGCAGGCGAAGGCCAGCCATGTCGACTCCGTCTCTTTCGTTGGCCCGTTTCCTGAGAAGGCGACGCTGAAGCTCGCGCTGCCGCCACAGTTGCGCGATGACGCCGGCCGCACGCTGGTCAACCAGTCGCGCTTCCCCTTGACCGTGCTGACCGACGAGCAGCCGCCGCTGGTCAAATTCCCCGCCCGCTTCGGCATCATCGAGGCACGCGGCGACCGCCTGCTGCCCGTCACCGTCCGCAACATCGAAGCTCCCAGCGCCGCTCGTCCCGCCGGGCCCCCGCCGGCCGCCGCCGCGTCCCCCGCCGCGTCCGAGCGCGCGGCGGTAAATGGGCGGATGCTGCGCGTCGCCGACGGCCAGGACCTGGAAGTCATCAAATGGATGAAGCGCCTGAGGGGCGGCGGGGAAGGCGAGGGTTGGCAAACGTCCGAGCAGTACCAGGAAAGCCTGGCCACGTCCCTGCTGCCCAAGTCAGGCGAACAGTTCACGCTACCGAAGCCGAACGGACGCGCCGCGTTCGAAGTGATCGGCATTCCTCTCAGGCAGCCGGGATTCTATGTGGTCGAACTGGCGAGCCCCAAGCTGGGCGCCGGCGTCACGCCGAAGGGCGGCACCGCGTACGTGAACAGCGCGGCCCTGGTCACCAACCTGGCCGCGCACTTCAAGCAAGGCGCGCATTCCTCGATCGTGTGGGTCACCACGCTGGACAAGGCGAAGCCGGTCGGCAAGGCCCAGGTCACGATCCGCGCCTGCGACGGCCGGCAGCTATGGCAGGGCGCCACCGACGCCAACGGCATCGCGCGCATCAACGAAGAGCTGCCGGCCGTCAAATGCGGCTACAACACCGCCTACTTCGTCAGCGCCCGCAGCGGCGGCGACTTCACGTTCACCCTGTCCGACTGGAACCGCGGCATCGAAAGCTGGCGCTTCAACCTGCCGACGGACGGCCCGCGCGCGGACAACGTCATCACCAGCACAGTCTTTGACCGCACCCTGCTGCGCGCCGGCGAAACGGTGCATATGAAGCACATCCTGCGCCGCCACACGACGCAAGGCTTCGCCCTGGTCAAGGCCAGCGACAAACCCGGCGACGAAGAGCGCAACTGGTACGCCAAGTCGCGCGGCGTGAGCGACAACGCGCCGCTGCCGTCGAAGATGTTCATCCTGCACGAGGGCAGCGACCAGAAATACGAACTGCCCGTCAGCTGGGCCGCCAACGGCAGCGCCACTAACGAATGGAAGATCCCGGCCGACGCGAAGCAAGGCTGGTACGAAATCCTGATCGGCGGCCGCACGGCGGGGCGCTTCCGCGTCGAACAATTCCGCGTGCCGACGATGAAGGCCACGCTGCAAGGTCCGAAAGCGCCGGCCGTACAGCCGCAGTCGGTCACGCTGGACGCGCAGCTCATGTATCTCTCGGGGGGCGCGGCAGCCGGCGCGCCGGTCAAGTTGCGCACGCAGGTCGAGCCGCGCGCCGTCAGCTTCCCCGATTACGAAGGCTTCAGCTTTGCCGCGGGTGACGTGAAGGAAGGCGTCGATCGCGCCGGCCCGGCTTTCGATGAGGATGAAGGCGAGTTCGAAGAAGGCGAGGAGGGCGAGCGCCCCGGCGCCCCGGCCACGCGCAGCCTCACGCTGGACAAGGCAGGCGGCGCCCGCATCAGCATCGACCAGCTGCCATCCGTGACCAGGCCGCAGGAACTGCTGGCCGAAATGTCCTGGCAGGATGCGAACGGCGAAACCCTGACCTCGTCCACGCACGTGCCGTTGTGGCCCTCGGCCGTGGTGATCGGCATGCAGCCGGACGGCTGGGTGGCCAGCAAGGACAAGCTCAAATTCACCGTCGCCGTGCTCGACGTGAACGGCAAGCCCGTGCCGGATGCGCAAGTGGCAGTCGACTACTTCCGCCGGCAGCAATACTCGCACCGCCGGCGGCTGATCGGCGGCTTCTACGCCTACGAGAACAGTGCCGAAGTCAAGGCGCTGGGTCCCGCCTGCAGCGGCAGGACGGATGCGAAAGGCTTGCTGATCTGCGAAGTGAAGGCGCCAGCCTCGGGCAACATCATCCTGCGTGCCGCCACGCAGGACAGCGAAGGCCGCCGCGCCGTCACCAACCGCGAAACCTGGGTGGCCGACAGCGAAGACTGGTGGTTCGGCGCCACCGACAGCGACCGCATCGACTTGCTGCCGGAGCAGAAACGCTACGAACCGGGACAGGAGGCCAGCTTCCAGGTGCGCATGCCCTTCCGGGAAGCGACCGCGCTGATCACGGTCGAACGCGAAGGCGTGATCGACACCTATGTGCGCACGCTGAGCGGCAAATCGCCCACCTTCACGATTCCCGTGAAGCCCTCGTATGCGCCGAATGTCTACGTTTCCGCCCTGGTCGTGCGCGGACGCGTGAGCGGTGTCGCACCCACTGCGCTGGTCGATCTCGGCAAGCCCGCCTACAAGCTGGGCATCGCGCCGCTGCGCGTGGGCTGGTCCGCCAATGAGCTGAAAGTGCAGGTTACGCCTGACAAGCAGGTCTACAAGGTGCGCGACAAGGCCGCCGTCAAAGTCAGCGTGCGCCACGCGGACGGCAGCGTGCCGCCGGCCGGCACCGAAATCGCGCTGGCGGCCGTCGATGTCGGCCTGCTGGAGCTGATGCCCAACGCCAGCTGGGACTTGCTGGAAGCGATGATGCAGCAGCGCAGCCTGCAGGTGAAGACGGCGACTGCGCAGATGCACGTGGTGGGCAAGCGCCACTTCGGCCGCAAGGCCGTCACGCACGGTGGCGGCGGCGGCAAGGGCGCGGGGCGCGAACTGTTCGACACGCTGCTGTTCTGGAACGCCCGCATCACGCTGGACGCCAATGGCGAGGCCACTGCGCAGGTGCCGCTGAACGACTCGCTGACGGCATTCCGCATCGTCGCCATCGCCACCGGCGGCGCCGAAATGTTCGGCACCGGCCGCACCGATATCCGCAGCACGCAGGATGTGATGCTGCTCAGTGGCCTGCCACCGGTGGTGCGCGAGGGCGACCGCTTCCGCGCCGGCTTCACGCTGCGCAATACGACGGAGGCGGCGCTGCGCGTTGGCCTGGCGGCCAGCGTGTCGGGCAAGCCGTTGGCGGCGCAGAGCGTGACCATCGCGGCCGGCGAGGCGCGCGAGATTGGCTGGGATTACACGGTGCCGGCAGGAGCGCCGGAGCTGGTGTGGGATGTCAGCGCGGCCGTTGCCGATGCGGGCGGCGGCGCGGACAAGCTGCGCGTGAAGCAGGCCGTCAAGCCGTCAGTGCCGGTGCGCACGCTGCAGGCCACGCTGCTGCAGCTCGACGCGCCGCGCAGCATGCAAATCGCGGCGCCGGCCGACGCGCTGCCGGGCCGTGGCGGCGTGCAGGTGCTGTTCGCTTCGCGCCTGGGCAGCGAGCTGCCGGGCGTGCGCGAGTACATGAGCGCCTACCCCTACACCTGTATGGAACAGCAAGTGTCGCGCAACGTTGCGCTGCGCGATGCGGAAGGCTGGCAGCGCACCGCCGAACGCCTGGCCAGCCATCTGGACAGCGACGGCCTGCTGAAATACTTCCCGATCATGGAGCAGGGCAGCGACGTGCTGACGGCCTATGTGCTGTCGGTCGCGGACGAAGCCGGCTACGCCGTGCCGGACCTGCAGCGGCAGCGCATGCTCGATGCACTGGAAGCCTTCGTCCACGGCCGCATCATCCGCGGCTCGCCGCTGGCGACCGCCGACCTGGCGGTGCGCAAGGTGGCGGCGCTGGAGGCCTTGTCGCGCGCCCGGCGCGTGAAGCCGGACATGCTGGAGTCCTTCGCCATCGCGCCCAATCTGTGGCCCACTTCCGCCGTCATCGACTGGTACCTGGTCCTGCAGCGCACGCCCGCGCTGCCGCAGCGTGCGGCGCGGCTGAAAGAGGCCGAGCAGATCCTGCGTGCGCGCCTGAACCTGCAGGGCACGACGATGACCTTCTCCACCGAGCGCAAGGATGACTGGTGGTGGCTGATGGCGTCCACGGACGCCAACGCCAACCGCCTGCTGCTGGCCATGCTCGAGCAGCCGGGCTGGCAGGCGTACATGGGCCGCCTTGCCACGGGTGCGCTGGGCCGCCAGAAGAAAGGCCGCTGGAATACGACCGTCGCCAATGCCTGGGGCGTGCTGGCGCTGGAAAAGTTCTCGAACAGGTTCGAGTCCACGCCGGTCAATGGCAGCAGCAGCGCGGTGCTGGGCGGCGTCACGAAGAGCGCGGCGCTGTCGCCGGCTGCGCCGAAAGCCAGCGTGCAGCTGCCCTGGCCCGGCGCTGCGGCGGAACTGCAACTGAAGCACGAGGGCAGCGGCAAGCCCTGGGCCACAGTGCAAAGCCGTGCGGCGATTCCATTGAAGGCGCCTCTGTCCAGCGGCTACACGATACGCAAGACGATCACGCCGGTGGACCAGGCGGCAAAAGGCGCATGGTCGCGCGGCGACGTCTACCGCGTGCGCCTGGAACTGGAAGCGCAGAGCGATATGACCTGGGTGGTGGTCGACGATCCGGTTCCGGCCAGCGCCAGTGTGCTTGGCACGGGCCTGGGCAGCGATTCGAAGATCCTGACCCAGGACGAGAAGCAGAAGGGCGGCTGGGTGTGGCCCGCCTTCCAGGAGCGCAGCTTCGACGCCTTCCGCAGCTACTTCGAGTACGTCCCCAAAGGCAGATGGACGGTGGAGTACACGGTACGCCTGAATAATGCCGGCCAGTTCCTGCTGCCGCCCACGCGCGTGGAAGCGATGTACAGCCCCGAAATGTTCGGCGAGCTGCCCAACGCACCCCTCACGGTGAAATGAAGCTGGCGATTGCACTGATCTTCGCGGCCGGCGCGGCATCTGCCGTCGCCGCGCCGACGTACGAGCAGGTGAGGGCGGCCTGGCGCTCGTCCGATGCAGTGCTGCTGGACCGGCACGGCGAGGCATTGCAGTCCCTGCGTATTGGCCTGCACGCGCGCCGCCAGCAATGGACGGCGCTGACGGACATCTCGCCCGCGCTGCCGCTGGCGGTGCTGCAGGCCGAGGACCAGCGTTTCATGCAGCACAGCGGCGTGGACCTGAAGGCGATGGGCCAGGCGGCGTGGGACAACCTGTTCCGTGAGCGCCCGCGCGGCGCGTCCACCATCTCGATGCAGTTGGCAGGCCTGCTCGACCCGGCGCTGCAGCCGAAAAACGCCACGGGACGCAGCCTGGGCCAGAAGTGGGACCAGATGAAGGCCGCGCGTGAACTGGATGCCGCCTGGAGCAAGCAGCAGATCCTGGAAGCCTACTTGAACCTGGCCGGCTTTCGCGGCGAACTGCAGGGCGTGAATGCGGCCGCTCACGGCCTGTTCGGCAAGGACCCGTCCGGCCTTACCGTCAGCGAATCGGCCATCCTGGCGGCGCTGCTGCGCGGCCCTTCGGCGGCGCCGAAAGTCGTGGCGCGACGCGCTTGTGCACTGGCGGCGGAGCTGAAGGCCACGGCCAGCTGCCGCGATATCGAGACGGACGCCATGCTGGCCTTCAATCGTCCGCCGCCGATGCTGGCGCTGCCCGCCGCGCCGCACGCCGCGCGCCTGCTGCTGTCGGCGCCCGGCCAGCAGGAGCGCAGCACGCTGGATGGCCCCTTGCAGCGCCAGGTGCAGGAGATGCTGCGGCAGCAGATCATGTCCCTGCGCGAGCGCAATGTGAACGACGGCGCGGTGCTGGTGGTGGACAATGCCAGCGGCGAGATCCTGGCCTATGTCGGCAATGCGGGCGGCAGCGCGGTCGATGGCGTGGCGGCGCTGCGCCAGGCCGGGTCCACGCTGAAGCCCTTCCTGTATGAGCTGGCGCTGCAGCGCCGCCTGATCACGGCCGCTTCGCTGATGGACGATTCGCCGGTCGATATCTCCACCACGTCCGGCCTGTATATCCCGCAGAACTACGACCGCGACTTCAAGGGCTATGTCAGCGCCCGCACCAGCCTGGCCAGCTCGCTCAACGTGCCCGCCGTGCGTACGCTGGTGCTGGTGGGACTGGACCGCTTCCATGAGCGCCTGCGCGCGCTGGGTTTCGACAGCCTGACCGAGGCGCCCGAGTATTACGGCTACTCGCTGGCGCTGGGTTCCGCCGAGGTCTCTCTGCTGGAGCTGGCCAATGCCTACCGCACGCTTGCCAACGGCGGCCGCCACGGCCCGCTGACGCTGCGCCTGCGTGTGCCCGTTGCGCCGGGCAAGCTTTCGGCCCCGCCGGCGCCGCCCGCGTCACGCGCCGTCCTCGACCCGGCGGCGGCCTGGATCGTCGGCGACATCCTGTCCGACCGCGGCGCGCGCGCCATCACCTTCGGCCTGAAAAACGAGCTGGCCGCGACTTACTGGGCCGCCGTGAAGACCGGCACCAGCAAGGACCTGCGCGACAACTGGTGCATCGGCTACAGCGCGCGCTACACGGTGGCTGTCTGGGTCGGCAATTTCGCGGGCGAGCCGATGTGGGACGTTTCCGGCGTGACCGGCGCCGCTCCCGTGTGGCGCGACGTGATGGACTACCTGCACCGCAATGCGCCCGCCCAGCCGCCACAAGCGCCGCGCGGCGTGGTGCGCAGGCAGGTGCGCTTCCACCCCGCCGTTGAACCGCCGCGCGAGGAATGGTTCCTGGCCGGCACCGAGACGTCGGAAGTGGCCCTGGTCGCGAGTGCGCAGCGCAGCCCGCGCATTCTCTATCCGGCCGATTCCAGCATCCTGGCCCTCGACCCGGACATCCCGTCCGATCGCCAGCGCGTGCTGTTCGAAGCGCAGGCGGCCCAGGGCCTGCAATGGCAACTGAACGGACAGCCTCTCGGCCCCGCCGACCGCCCTTACAGCTGGCAGCCTACGCCGGGCGCGCACGAACTGCTGCTGACCGACGGCCGCACCGTCGTCGCCCGCGCCACCTTTCACGTGCGCGGCGCGCAATAAAAAAAAAAGCCGCCCGGGTGGCGGCTTTTTGACGCCCGGTGGGCATCTGTCGTCGGGCAGCGGGGCGCTTAATCGCGGCTGCCGCCCAGGCCCAGCAGGGCCA
>DASWYX010000086.1:0-1875 GCA_036404755.1 Pseudoduganella sp. | reverse complement strand
CTGGCGATGACCCGGCACGGCGAGCTGACGCTGGCCTGCCGTACGGTGATGCAGCTGACGCAGGAGATCGCCCGCGCGATCAAGGTTGGGCCGGACTAGGCAACCAGGAAGTCCGCTTCGACAGGAGAGAGGCGGGCAGTGTCGCCTTCGACGAACTGGGGCAGGAAAATGCGGGACTCGTGCGGCGCCTCGCCCTCGGATTCAATCTGCGTGGACAGCAAATCCGCCGCCGCCAGCGCCATCTTCTGCATGGGCTGGCGCAGCGTTGTCAGGCGGTAGCTGGCCCAGTTCGACGGCTCGACAGCGTCAAAGCCGACCACAGACATCCGCCCCGGTACATCAATCCCCAGCTCATGCCGCGCGCAGTCGAGGGCGCCGATCGCCATCACGTCGTTGCAGCAAATGACGGCATCCGGCGCCTTGCCAAGCCGGGAAATCAGCTCGCGCAGACCACGCGCGCCGCTGGCGTAATCGAATTGTCCGGTAACAATGGACGGCTCCGGCAAGCCCAGTTCACGCAGGCGTTCGACGGCGCCATGCAGGCGCTCCCGTCCCACGCTCGAATCCACCGGCCCGGCGATCACGCCGAACTGGCGATGACCTGCCGCAGCGAGGCGGGAAGCGAGCATCCGTCCACCTTCGTACTGGTCGCACACGATGGCGCTCACGCCCTGGTCGCCCGGACGGCGATTGAAGACGACGACCGGCACGCGCCGGCGCGCGAATTCCGCCAGTTGCGCGGCGCCCAGCCCGGCGGCGGCAATCACGCCGTCCACCTGGAATTGCCACACTTCCGCCAGCACCTCTTCGAAATCGGATTCCTGCTGCATGGTGAACAGCAGCACGCGCTTGCCGCGGCGGTTCAGCTGCTGGCTTAATTCGGAGAGTACCTCCGGATAGTAGAGGTTGGCGACATTGGAAATCAGCACGGCGACCATATTGGAGCGGCGCGTAATCAGGCTGCGCGCGGCGGCATTCGGGATATAGTCGAGGCTTTCGGCGGCCTTCATCACGCGCGCATAGGTATCCCGCGAAACGCTGGCGCCCGGCTTGAAACAGCGCGACACTGCGGATTGCGACACCCCGGCCAGCAGCGCCACGTCATACGACGTCACGCGGCGTCCGTCGCGTACGATAGCGGCTTTATGATCCGCAGGGCTGAGCGCTGGGGGTGGTTTGGTTTTGCGCATGTGGGCCTGCCTTTCCGGCATGTTGTCTTTTGCAAATAGGTGTTTCGAGAATAACTGACAACTTACTGCATGGCAATTTATTTCCCCAAAATAGGATCAATACTGTCGCGTGAGTGCTAAAATATCGCCCCTTTACCCAAACGGACGGACTTCCATGGCCAATGCATGCGGTGTCGACTTCGGCACATCGAACTCCACTGTAGGCTGGGTCCGTCCTGGCGAAGCGCTGATGCTGCCGCTGGAAGACGGCAAGGTCACGCTGCCGTCCGTCGTCTTCTTCAACGTGGACGACGATGAAGTCAGCTATGGCCGCGCCGCGCTGGCCGAGTACCTGGCCGGCTATGAAGGGCGCCTGATGCGCTCCCTGAAAAGCCTGCTGGGCACGAGCCTGATGGAAGGCCAGACCGAAGTTGGCGGCCGTGCGCTGCCGTTCAAGATGCTGCTGTCCCAGTTCATCGGTGAACTGAAGCACCGCGCTGAATCGGCAGCCGGCCGCAAGTTCGAGTCCGTTGTGCTGGGCCGCCCGGTACACTTCATCGACGAAGACCCCACCGCCGACAAGCACGCCGAAGACACGCTGGCCGGAATCGCCCGCAGTGTCGGTTTCCGCAATATCGCGTTCCAGTACGAGCCGATTGCGGCCGCATTCGATTACGAGTCCCAGATCGACCGCGAAGAACTGGTC
>DASWYX010000085.1:0-7864 GCA_036404755.1 Pseudoduganella sp. | reverse complement strand
AAAAGAGCACGGGCCAGAAGTTCAGCAAGCAGTTCAACCTGGGCACCCAGGTCAACTGGGATATCGACATCTGGGGCAAGGTGGCAAAAGGCGTGGATGCGCAGACGGCCGAATTCAGCGCTTCGGAAGCCGACTGGCGAGCGGGCTACCTGACTCTGGTGTCCGATGTGTCGACTACTTATTTCCAGATCCTGCAGTTCGACGAGCAAATCCGCCAGCAGGAACAGGCGCTGGCCAAGAACAAGCAGATCCTCGCTACCTACGATGCGATGCTGCAGAACGGCCTGGTGCCGGAAACGCGTGTGCTGCAGCAGCGGGCGGAAATCAACCGCATGAGCAAGGACCTGATCGAGCTGGCACGCCTGCGCGCCGTAGCCGCGAACGCGCTCGCGACTTTGCTGGGAACGCCGGCGGGAGAGTTCAAGGTGCCGCCAGGCTCCTTGCGCCAGCGCGTCAGCCTGCCGGAAGTGCCGGAGGGATTGCCGTCCGACCTGCTGAAACGGCGGCCTGACATCGTCGCCGCAGAATACCGCGTGCTGGTTGCCTATAACCTGGTGGGCCAGGCCAAGCTGGCGCAGCTGCCTTCCGTCAGCATGACGGGGCACGGCGGCACGGCCAGCTTTGCCCTCAGTTCGCTGATGAAGTCCTTCACCTTCGGCCTGCTCCCCAGCATCAACTTCCCGATCTTCGATCCTGGCGTGAAGGCGCGCATCAAGACCAGCGAGGCGCAAACCGAGGTGGCCGAGCAGACTTACCGCCGCGTCGTGATCGGCGCCTTCGAGGAAGTGGAGAATGCACTCGTCAACCTCGACGCGCACCGGCGCCAGCGCACCGAGTTGCAGGAGCAGGCGGAGCGGCTGGCCGTGGTGTCCGCCCAGGTGCAGGCGCAGCTGAAGGAAGGCATCGTCACCCAGCTCGAGGTGTTCGAATCCGAACGCTCATTGCTGGCGGCCCAGCTGGCGCTGCTGGCGATACACCAGCAGATCCTGGCCGACACGGTCACGCTGTACAAGGCCCTGGGCGGCGGCTGGCCGCCGGTGGACGTACGCAACGCGGGGCGCAACTGAAGGACATGGCTGCCATGGCGCCCGATACCGTGCTCGCTCCAGCCCGTCCCGCACCGGGGCGGCAGCTGATGATCGTGCTGGAACCGGTCGGGCAGCCGGAGCTGAAGACCATCCACATCCATGACCTGCTGTTTGCCGTGGGGCGGACCGAGGAACCGTTTGCGTCCTACCCGCCGGAACTGGCCTCCAGCCTGTCGCGGCGGCATGCACGGATTTTCTGCGAACATGGCGCCGTCTACCTGGCCGACCTGGGGAGCAAGAATGGCACGACGGTGAACGGCACGCCCGTGCGCCAGGCCATCGTCAAGCTGAAAAGCGGTGACGTGCTGGGACTGGGCAAGGCGCTGTCCTACCGGGTGCAGCTGGAGTCGGCCGCCGTGCAGCCGCAGCGCACGCGCCTGATCAGCCTCACGCTCACGCCGCAGCAGGAGGGCAAGGACTTGCAGGCCATCGTGATCAGCGATTTTCCGTTCATGATCAGCAAGGCGGACGATACCTTTGCCCGCTACAAGGACAGCGATCCGGCCCAGGTGCATTACCTGTCGCGCCGCCACGCCCACATTTTCCTCAAAGGCGGCGAGCCTTATGTGGAAGACCTGGGCAGCACCAATGGCACTTTCGTCGGCGGTGAGCGGCTGGAAGAGCATGCGGTGGCGCTGCACGAGGGCGATGTGCTGGCCTTCGGCGGGCACCACTTCGTCTATGAAGTGAGCATGGAATGGGAAACCCTGCCGCCCGATCCTACGCTGACCCAGCTTGGCGTGCCGCTCACCACACGCCGCATGCAGGGCGGCGATGACGACAAGACTACCTTCGTGGCGGCTGCCGATTCCTTCCTGAACATCTTCTGCGTCGATGCGCCTGCCGCGAAAGACCCCGCTGCCGACGCCGACGATGCTGCCGGTGGCGCGCCGCAGGCCGAGGCAGCCCAGCCGCAAGGCAAGGCCGCCGTCATGCTGTCCGGCTTCTATCAGGCGCTGGGCGGCAAGGGCGACCTGGACATGACCCGCGCCCGCAATATGGCAATCGCTGCGCTGGCCGTGGTGATCCTGCTGGCCTGGGCGCTGTCGCACCTTGGCGGAGCCGAGCGCGAGGCGGCCAACCTGATCGCCAGCGGCAATTATGCCCAGGCAGCGTCCGTGGCCAACGCGGCTCTTGCGGATGCGCCGGACGACCGCAAGCTGCGCGCGCTGGCGCTGGAAGCCCAGCTCAAAGCCAGCCTGCCGGGCTGGATCACGTCGATGAAGGCGCGCCAGTACCAGACGGCGACTGCGCAGGTAGCCACGATGCGCCAGCAGGCGCGCAACAATCCGGATATGACGCCCTTGCTGGCGGAACTGGACTGGATCATCCAGCTGGAGAGCTTTGTCGCGTCCCGCGGCGGCGCCCAGGCGCCGGTGCACGATGCCGCCGATGGCGCGAAGATCAAACAATTCCTGAAGCAGTGGGAAGAGCAGAACGAGGCGCACCAGCGCGCCTTCGTGACGATGTCTTCCTTCGTGCCCGAATTCCGCGACGCCTACGCCGCCGCGCTGAGCGATGCGCGCAAACTTGCCCTTGCGGGAGGGGAGCCAGGCCATGAGCCAACAAGCCCTTAAACCCTTGACCGAGGCGCTGGAAGAACACAGCGCCGAAGGCATTGCCATTCTCACGGCAGATCCGTGGCGCTACACGCAGGCCACGGTGTACACGATGGTCGCCCTGGTCGTGGTCGGACTGGTGTGGTCCTTCTTCGGCCATGCCGATGTGCTGGTGACGGCGAGCGGAACGCTGGTGCCCGCATCGGAGGTGCGCCGCCTGTATGCGCCGATCGACGGCGAACTGACGAACATCTATATCGCCGAGGGCCAGCCGGTGAACAAGGGCGATGTGGTGGCCCGCCTGTATGCGCGCGGCGCCATCGAAGCGGCGCGCAATGCCCTCGAAGCGCGCCTGAAGCTGGAGGATGCGGAGCGCGACTGGAAAGAGTTCCCGGAGAAGAAGGCGCTGATGGAGCGCCGCGCCGCCGCGCTGCGGGAAGCGACCGAGGTCGAGGAACGCCAGCACCAGCGCCGCATCGCCGAGGGCACGAGCAAGCTGTCCGGCGCCCAGGCTGCGCAGCAGCAGGAAGCGCGCACCAATGTCGAGGATGCGAAACGGGCGCGCGACGCGGCCAAGGATGAAGCGGACAAGTACACCCGCCTGTTCGCCATGGCGGGCGGCGGCGGCGTCTCGCAGCTGCAGGTGGAAGGCAAGAAAAATGCGCTGATGGCGGCGGAAAATGCGCTGCGCGTGGCGCAGTCCCGGCTCGCCGAGCTGACGGCGCGCCAGTCGCTGGAATCGACGCAGGCTAAGTCGCAGCTGGAAACCAGCGGCCAGGAATTGACCAAGCTGCGCCTGCAATCGGAAGCAGCCGACCGCGAGGTCGCCAACGCCGAAGACAAGCTGCGGCTGCAAGTCCAGACCGCGCGCCTGGTGGCCGAAGCGGCGGCCCGCATCAAGTTCGAAAACATCGACAAGGACAACTTCCTTCTCATCGTCGCTCCCGTCGATGGCGTGATCACCGACGTGACCTCGACCCAGCCCGGCGACAAGATCCAGGCCAATGCGCCCCTGGGCGGCATCGCGCCCAAGGATGCAAAGCCCATCCTGAAAATCGAAATCGCGGAACACGACCGCGCCTTCCTGCGCGAAGGCTTGCCGGTGCAGCTGAAGTTCAACGCTTTTCCTTACCAGCGTTACGGGCTGATACGCGGCACGCTGCAATTCATTTCGCCCGCCACCAAGCCTTCGGCGGCGGACAAGCAACCCGTCTACGAAGGCCGCGTCACGCTGGAGCAGGACCGTTACCAGATCGGCGACATCGCCTACCCGCTACGCTACGGCATGACGGCCACCGCCGAAATCGTGGTGCGCGAGCGCCGCCTGATCGACCTGGCGCTGGATCCGTTCCGCAATATCGGCGGCTAGGCCTCCACGAAGCCCAGCAACTGCGACAGCTGGGCTGCCGTCGTCTTGACGGCCGTTTCGATCGCTCCTTTCTGCGACGGCTGCTCGGCCAGGTGGTAGCTTGGCCCGGCCGCGCTGATGGCGGCAATGGCTTCGCCGCCGGCGTCGAACACGGGCGCGGCGCAGGCATCGATGCCTTTTTCGAATTTGCCGAAGCTCCATACGCAATCCTGGCCGCGCGCTTCCTTCAGCAGGGCCACGAGCTCCTTGTAGCTCATGCGGCCGGCGCGCACATCGCCCTGGGCAGCGTCATACATGGCGCGCCAGGTGGACTCGGGACGGCGCGCCATGATCGCGCGGCCCGGCGCCATCAGGTAGGCCGGCAGGCGGCTGCCGGGGCGGATATTGCTGACCAGTGGCGTCAGCGGCACTTCCCGCACCAGGTAGACCACATGCGGGCCATCCAGTTCGACCATATAGCCGGACCAGCCCACCTGTTTGCTGAGCAGCGCGACCAGCCTGCGGCCGTGGCCGATCAGGTCATCGCGGCCCAGCGCATCGGCGGCCAGCCCGAGGAAGCGCACGCCGATGCGGTGGCCGCCTTGCGGCAACGCCTCCAGCATGCCTTCTTCCTCCAGCGTCGCCAGCAGGCGCGAGGCCGTGATCCGATTGATGCCGGCCTGCCGCGCCAGTTCACTCAGATTGCTGGTCGACCCACCCTGCGCCACATAGCCCATCAGCCGGAATGCCCTTGCCACCGCGCCATTCTTTGCGTCATCCATTCTTCCTCCAATGTTCAAAACTGAACAGATTGAACAAAAATAGCACAATGCTGAATGCCGGGTCTATAGTCAGTCCATCAGCTTTCAAAAAGGAGGAGACAGATGGAAAACCTGAAAATAGGCGTCGCCGGCGCCGGTATTGGCGGCCTGGCCGCAGCCATCGCGCTGCGCAATATGGGCCATGAGGTGGTGGTGTTCGAGCAGTCCAGGGCCTTCCTGCGCGTGGGCGCCGACATCAACCTGACGCCGAATGCCGTGCGTGCGCTGGACGGCCTTGGCGTGGGCGCGGCGGTGCGGCGCACCGCGGCGCGGCCCACGCACCGCATCAGCCGCACCTGGGATACGGGCGAGGAAACGTCGCGCCTGGCGATGGGCGACACGGCCGAGGAAAAATACGGGGCGCCGCAGCTCACCATCCACCGCGCCGACTTGCTGGCCGCGCTGGCGGAAGCCTTCCCGGCGGAGCGCGTGCTGTTCAGCAAGCATGTACAGGCCATCGAAGCGCGGGAGCAGGGCGCCAGCGTCGCCTTCGCCGACGGCAGCCGCCATGATGTGGACTTGCTGATCGGCGCCGATGGCATCCACTCCGCCGTGCGCAGCGCCATGTTCGGCAAGGAGCAGCCGCGCTTTACCGGCGTGGTGGCATTCCGCGCCGTGATTCCGGCAGAGCGCGTGGCAGGCCTGCCCAACCTGGGCGCGTTCACGAAGTGGTGGGGCCCGAATCCGGAGAGCCAGATCGTGACTTTCCCGCTGAACGCCGGCAAGGATATCTTCATCTTCGCCACCACCGCCCAGGAAAGCTGGCACCTCGAATCGTGGACCACGCAGGGCAGCGTGCAGGAGCTGCGCGAGAGTTATGCCGGCTACCATCCCGACGCCCGCGCGCTGCTGGCCGCCTGCGATGAAGTCCTGAAAACAGCCCTGTACGAGCGAGACCCGCTTCCGGCCTGGGCGCAAGGCCATATGGTGCTGCTGGGCGATGCCGCACACCCGATGATGCCCTTCATGGCGCAGGGCGCCGGCATGGCGATCGAAGACGGCGTTGTGCTGGCCTGCACACTGGAGCACGCGCGGCAGCCGGACGATATCCCGGCCGCGTTGCAGCACTATGAGTCGCTGCGCATCGAGCGCGCGTCCCGCATCCAGGTCGGCTCGCGCGGCAATAACTGGTTGCGCGAGGGCGGCAATGCGGACTGGGTCTACGGCTACGACGCATGGCAGGTGGCGCGATGAAGGGCCGATCCATTCTGGCCGCTGTGCTGCTGGCAATGTGCTGCGGCGCCTGGGCCGGCGAGATGCGTGTCCACCTGCTCGGCACCGGCAGCCCGCTGCCGGAAACGAAGCGCTTCGGCCCATCCATCCTGGTGGAAGCCGGTGGCCGCAAGTTCCTGTTCGACGCCGGCCGCGGCCCGATGCAGCGCCTGCACACGCTGGGCATTCCCTTTGCGGACGTGGACAAGCTGTTCATCACCCACCTGCATTCGGACCACACGATCGGCATCCCCGACTTGTACCTGACCGGCTGGCTGCGCGGCCGCAAGACGCCGTTGCACGTCTGGGGCCCGGCCGGCACGCGCAATATGATGGACCACATCGCCAAGGCCTTCGATTTCGACATCCGCATCCGCCTGGACCAGAATCCCGGCTCCAACGTGAAGGCGGCGGATATTGTGCCGGGCGTCGTGTACGACCAGGATGGCGTGACCATCACCGCTTTCGAGGTCGATCATGGCCCCGTGCATCCGGCCTATGGCTACCGTATCGATTATGCCGGCCGCAGCGTGGTACTATCCGGCGACACCAAATATTCTGAAGCCCTGGTGCAGCGGGCGAAGGGCGTCGACCTGCTGGTTCATGAAGTGGCAGCCGGCTCCGAGCAGCAGATGCGCACGTCGCCGGTGGTGCGCAACGTGGTCGGCATCCACACTACGCCGGAGGACGCGGGCCGCGTATTCAGCAAGGCTGCGCCGCGCATGGCCGTGTATTCCCATATCGTGCTGTTCGGCGTCAGCGAGTCTGAACTTGAGCGGCGCACGCGCAGCACCTACGCCGGTCCGCTGACGGTAGGTGAGGACCTGATGACCTTCGACGTCGGCCAGGAAGTAACGGTCAGCCGCACGGAGGTGAAGGAATGAGGGCGCACATCCATGCTGCGCTGGCCGCGATGGCCGCGCTGGCCGCCGCCGCGCCGGCGCTGGCGCAAGCCGGCGGGCCGGTCTTCTATGGCAGCATCGACGCCGGCCTTACGCAGGTCAATGATCTGGGCGGCGGCCACGTGGCCCTTGTCGGCAGCGGCAATATGCAGCCTGACCGCCTGGGCGTGCGCGGCGAGGAGGACCTGGGCGGGGGCTATAAGGCCGTGTACCAGCTCGAAACCGGCTTCTTCACCGATACCGGCGCCCAGCTTAATCCGAACAAGCTGTTCAACCGCGCCGCCTATGTGGGGCTGGGCAACCGTCATGTAACGCTGACCGTCGGGCGGCAGAACAATTTCATGTTCGATATGGTGGCGCGCAACAGTAATGCGGTGTTGGCCGGGACGTTCTATGCCTTCCATCCGGGGAATATCGATGACCTGACCAATGCCGGGGCCTACGACAACGCCGTCAAGCTGGTCGGCACGCCGATGGCGGGACTGACGCTGGGCGCGATGCTGGCGCCGGGCGAACAGGCCGGCGACAGCGCCCGTAACCGCGCGGTCAGCCTTGGCGCCAGCTATGTCCAGGGACCGTTCAGGGCCGCCGTGGCGCTCAGCGACGTGCGCAACCGCGCGCTTACCCTCGGTCAGACCACGGGCATCCGCAGCCTGTTGGGCCGTACGCTCATTTCCGGGCCGGCTGCGACACCGGTGTATTCTGCGCTCGCGGCCGATCGTGTGCGCAGCATCGGCGGCAGCGCGACCTATGTTGGCCAACGGGCGGTGCTGCATGCGCTCCATGTCCAAACGCGGATCACGGCGGGCGCCGCGGAAGCGACGATGAAAAGCAGTGAGCTGGGCGTCAACTTACCGGTGTGGCAGCGCTTCTCCGTCAACCTGGCGCTGTCGCGCAGCTCGCTGGCCGGCATGCGCTGGGACCAGTTCACGCT
>DASWYX010000084.1:0-4278 GCA_036404755.1 Pseudoduganella sp. | reverse complement strand
AGTTGATGAGCGACGTGGTCGAAGCCCTGGGCGGCGAAGCCACCGCATAATCGAGTATGACCAGCCGCGCGGCGTAGGGCGGATCGTTGATCCGCCGTCTCTGCGCCGCCCGCGGCTTAAAACGCCACCCCCAGCGCCGTCAAAACCGGCATTTCCTTCTCCGCAAATTCCTGCGCCATCCGATTCAGCTCGCGCAGCTGTTTCTCCTCCGACTCCACCGGCTTCCCCTGCAACGCCAGGCGTGCCCCCGTGCGCGACAGCGTAGCGCTGGCAAAGGCCGCCCACTGTTCCGGCCTCTGCGCGCCATTCGCCTGCGACAGCAGGAATAGTTGCGGGAAGCGCTGCACGATGATTGCGCCGCCGGTTGCCGGCGAAGCGAGATAGGCAATATCCGCGCTGTCCTTGGCCATTTCGCAGATCTGGCGGTTCAGCCGGTCCGTCTGCGGCTTGGCAAGCGCGATCGCGTGCGCCGGCTGCACGGCTTGCGCATAGCCCAGGCCGACCAGCAGGAACACCGCCTGGATCACCTGCGCTGCGTTGACGCCGCGCGCCAGGCACACTTCCGCAATCTGGCCGATGGTGCGCGCCTGATGGCCGGCCAGGAATTCGACGACCGGCTTGTAGATATTTTCCTGCAGCTGCAGCTCGCCCAGCGGCGTGGTGAGCTTGTACTGGACCTTGTCCGGCGTGACCACCAGCATCACGTTCTGCGCCATCAGCAGCTCGTGGCGCTGCAGTGGCCGCAGCGGACGCGGCCCGCGCACCCAGTAATCGCGGCGGAACTGCTGGTTCAGCATGAAGTCGCGCACGGTCTGCGCGAAATGCACGTCATCGATTTCCTTCAGCAGCGCCGATTGCTCGGGCGTGAAGTTGATCATGTCGATCTGGTCTTGATAGTGCGCCGAGCAGGCGAAGCTGAGCTTGGCGGGCGCCAGCCATTTCGCCATCGCCGAGAAGGACATCGGTAGCCAGTCGCGGTTGAAGTATTCATGCGCCACATAGTTGCGGCTCATCTTCTTCATATGGTCCAGGCGTGGCTGCACGCCCGGATTCGCCTTCAGGTAAGCAGGCGAAGTGGCGAACAGTTTGTCCAGGAAATTGAGCGACTCTTCCACGCGCGGCAGGATGTTCTTGCCCGGCGCCGCCATCACCGAACTGTGCTCCGTCATCATTTCGCGCACCGGCACCATCGTTGACCAGCCCTGCATCGTGTTGTACGAGATGTAGAGCACGCCGCCGACCTTCAGCTTGCGGCGCACGAAGTCGACGATGATGCTGCGGTTCTCGTCCGAGATCCAGCTCCAGATGCCGTGCAGGCCGATGAAGTCGAATTCGGGCAAATCCTCGCGCGTGCAAAACTGCTCGAAGGATTGGTCGTACAGCCGCGCGTTGGCGCCGGATGCGCGGGCCAGCTCCTGCGCGAAACCAGCCTGGGTGGGATTGAAGTCGGTGCCGTGCCACTCGGTCACGGTGGCGGCAGCGTGGATGTTGACGCTCATGCCCTGGCCGAAGCCCAGTTCGCATGCCACGCCGTTTTCCGGAAACGCCAGGCCGGCGTGCAGGAATGCGAGCTTGAGCCGCAGCGGGTTCAGCTCGCTATAGGTACCAAAGGTGTAGCCAATGTCGGCGACATAGCCGGAAGTCCAGTCTGTCATTTGCGCTCCAGATGAGAATTGGAAATTCTGTCCGGCGCTAGATATATATCAGTTTGACAAGCCCTGGCACACCGTTGGTATTGATCTACCTCAAAGAGGCTGGAAAACGCCGGCGGCGCGGTTCTTCTGCACGTTGTCCCAGGCGAAAACCTGGCCGTTCATTGCAACATAGACGCCGGGCGGCAGCACTTGCGCCACGCCGCAGGCGAAGCCGAGATTGAAGAAGGCGTCCGAATTGTCGATCGCGTAGGGAATCATTGCGCCGGTGAAGACGATGGTCTTGTCCTTCAAAACCGGGCCGAGCACGGCGGCGGTTTCCTTCATCGTATCGGTGCCGTGCACGATCACGATGCTACGTTCGGTAGCGGCCGTGCACGAAGCAAGTACACGCTCACGGTCCGCATCGACCATATCGAGCGAGTCCAGCAGCGGCAGCACTTCCAGCTCGCATGGCGACGTGATGCGGGCGCGGGCGATGGCGGCGGGCAGGTGGCTTTCGGCGAAACCGAGGGTGCCGTTCAGTTCATTGTAGTGCTTGTCAAACGTGCCGCCGGTGGCGATGATACGCAGGGTCATGATGAAATAAAATGAGTATTCGAACGGCCTGAATGATAGCCGAATTTACCTGGCAATCCGCCCAATCGTTGAGTACACTGCCTTCTTTGCCTGGCACCACCATGAAAGCGCTCGCACCCGGAACCGTGATTTTCCACCGCTACCGCGGCTATGGAGTCATCACTGCTGTCAACCTGCTCACAGGTTGGATCTCTGCCCGTTTCGGCAGTGAGTCGCGCACGCTCGACCTGAATCTTTCCACCGACGAAGTGCAGTTCGCGGACGGCGAAGCCATCCTGTTCCGCCGCGCGCCACCGGACCGCATGCCGCATGCGCGGCTGATGGCGGTTGTGCGCGAGTTGCACAAGGCCGGCTATCAAAAGCTGTATCTGTACTCCTGGCCGAAGCCGTCCGGATTGCACTGGCGCTGGCATCTGTTCACCGGTCCGCGCGACTGGATGCAGCGTTCCTGGCGCGAAGGCTGGTATGGTTCGGGCGCCGATTACAACGTCAACCCCGTGATGGGCTGGGGCGACCAGCCAGGCGCCTCGACGGAAGAACTGATCCACGCGCTGGCGAAATTCGACCCGCAGGGCCTGGCGCAAGCACTGGGCAAGGATGAGGACCACACGGCATGGTTCGCCGCCGTGTGCGACGCGCTGCTGCCCGGCTATATGTACAGCCTGAACATGGACCGTCCCGCCAATTCACCGCTGATCGATATGCCGCCTGTGCCGGTGATCCCCGTGCGCGCCACGCCGCCGCCATACCGGGGACCGGACATCACCTGGCCGCCGGGCTGGCAGGGCCTGTGGAGCAAGGTGCACGTGATGCCGCAGCCCCGCCCCAATTTCAGCGGCATCCCCGAGACTTGATTCGTCCTTCTAATATTCGGGGCTCCGCCCCGAATATTAATTTGCGCGTATGTAATCGACGAGATTCTGGAAGGCGTGCGTGAAGTACAGCTCGTAGCTATCCTTCTCGACGTAGCCCAGATGCGGCGTGGCCAGCACATTCGGCATGCGCAGCAGCGGCGAGTTTTCCGGCAGCGGTTCGGTTTCGAACACGTCCAGCGCCGCGAAACCGGGCAATCCCTGGCGCAGTGCATTCTCCTGCGCACCTTCCTCCACCAGTTCAGCGCGGCTCGTATTGACGAACAAGGCGGTCGGTTTCATGCGCGCCAGGTCTTCCGCGGTCACGATGCCGCGCGTTGCGTCCGCCAGGCGGATATGCAGGCTCAGCACGTCGGACTCGGCAAAGAACACTTCGCGCGAAGGCGCGGCGCGGAAGCCGTCCGCAATGGCGGCGTTGCGGCTGGACTCGCTGCCCCACACCATCACATCCATGCCGAAGGCCTTGGCATAGCCGGCCACGAGCTTGCCGATCTTGCCATAGCTCCAGATGCCCATCGTACGGCCCTTCACCACCGTGCCCAGCGTATTGTAGGGCTGGCTCAGCGATACGGTCTGCCACTGGCCTTCTTTCAGGCGCGAGGCATACGGCACCAATTTGCGCTGGGCGGCCATGATCAGCGCCCAGGTCAGCTCGGCCGGAGCAGTGGGCGAGCCCACGCCTTCCAGCACCTTGATGCCGAGGTCTGCGCAGGCCTGCATATCGATGTGGCCACTCACTTTTCCCGTCTGGGAAATGACCTTAAGGTTCGGCAATTTGGACAGCAGTGCGCGGTTGAGTACGGTTCGTTCGCGAATCAGGATGAGGGCGTCGAACGGCGTCAGGCGCGCCGCCAGCTGTCCCAGGCCTTTGATGGTGTTGTTAAAAACCTTCACATCCAGGCCGTCCATTATCCGGAAGCAATCTAGTTCCCGTACGGCATCTTGGTAATCATCGAGAATGGCGATCTTCATGGCAGTTAGCAGATATTATGATGAAATTAGTAGGGAAATAACGGGTTTGCGAATATCTCAAATAGCCTACTACATTAGTCGGGCAATTCTCCTACATTTCTGTCGGAAACGCGGGGTCAGGGGTGTACAATCGCCCCAATCCAGGAAGCTCGACATGCTTCCAGCAGTATGTTTGTTCCCGCGTCTGGTTACCCTCTCCGGAC
>DASWYX010000083.1:0-8523 GCA_036404755.1 Pseudoduganella sp. | reverse complement strand
TTCGGCCCGTCCGGCGCCGCCGCGCCCGCCGCCGACGGCCTGTCCGCCACCGCCGCAGTTCCCGCTGCTTTCGGTCCGTCCGTAGCCGCCTTCGACTCGCCCCTCGTCACCGGGCGGCCCACGGCCTTCGACCCGCCCGTCGGCGTCGGTCCCACCGTCGTCGTCACGGGCACTGCCAGCTCGACGGCGCCGGTGTCGGTGCACAGCGGGGTGCTGTGGTGGCTGCGGTTACCCGACGCCACAAACACGGCTTCAACCGCGTAGCACGCCCCCGCGCTGGCACTGGCACTGGCACTGGCACTGGCGTAGGTGCTGGCGCGCGATGTTGCTGGCTTCGCGGACTTCGCGGCTGCCGGCGAGCCGGCATTGCGATCCGTCCACGTCCCGGTCGCGACCTTCGAGGCGACCAGCTTCCCGTCGCGGTACACATTGAACGTCACGCGCTCGCCTTCCGCCCCCGGCGCAATGTGCAGCGTCGGGAATGCGCCGCGCGCGCCGCCAGCCGCACCGCGTCCGTTAGCCGACGCAGTCTTGCCGCCGGCCGCGGCCTGTCCGTTCGAGGACGCAGCGCCTCCGCCCGCCGCGCCGCGGTCGTTCGCCGAAGCGGCGTGCGCGCCTGTGCCGCCAACTCGGGCCGCATCGGCGCCAGTTGCCGCAACCGGCCCGCGTGAAGACGAGGCGCGGGCGTCTGCCGGGGCTTGGCTGGAAGACGCTTTGCCGGCGAGCGTGGCCGCCGGCTCATGCGGCGCGAACGCAGCAGGACCGAAGTTGAACGAGCCCACGTCCACGCGCGTGATCTGCTGCCGTCCGGGCATCAGCGCGCCGAGGCGCAACTCGATTGTGTTGTCCTCGGCGAGATCCGACCAGCGCGGCGCCTCGGTCATGGCCGCGCCATTCAGCGTCCCCGCCGCGATCTCGTAGTAGCCGTCGATTGGCACGGCCGGCGGCAGCAGCAGCCGCACGTTGATCCGCTTCCCATGCAAGTCGACCCCCAACAACTCCGCCACATCGCTGCCCGCAAACGCCTCCCGCCGCAGCCGCGACGTAATGAATGGACGCACCGAAAGCCGCTCGCTCGTCGCCGAAATCCCGAACACCTGCTGCACGACCATGCCAACATAAGCGCCGACCGACCAGAGCTGGCGCTTCGAATTGATCACCGGCCCGTTCAACTGCGGCGCGCCCGGATGCTCGAGCATGGGCTGCCCGGTCGTCCACTCCAGGTTCTCCATATTGGACAAGTTCAGCGACGCGCCGCGCATCAGCGTCGCATAGGCCGCATCGGCCACCGCCACATTGCGCGTCATGGCCGCCGCCTTCAATCCATAGGCCGTGACGAAAGGCCAGATCGCGCGATTGTGATAGACCGGCACATCCTGCTGCTGCGGCCAGATCACCGGCGCGCCTTCCGGCCCGTGCGGGTAATGCGCCATGATGCTGCGCGCCTGTTCGGCGTCGGCGATGCCGGTGATGATGGCCAGCGACTGGCCCAGCCAGTCGAATTTGTGCATCGGCGCGCCGTCGAAGTGGCCGGCGGTCAGGCTGCTGTACATGCCCGCGTCCTTCAGCCACAGGCGGGCGTTGATGGCGGACTTCAGGTCGGCCGCCCATCCATCGTAGCGCTGCGCACGCGCCGTATCGTTCTGGCGCCGCGCCAGTTCGGCGGCCAGCGTGAGCGCCTTGTAGTGCGCGGCATTGGTGGACAGCGCCTTGGATGAGGCCATGCTGGCGATGTCGTTGACGATCCACGCCGCATAGGATTGCTCGCGCCAGTCAAGGAACGACTCCTCGCCCGTGTACAAGCCCGTGGCCGCATCGAACGCGGCCAGCCGGTCGTTTTCGATGGTGTTGCTGAGGGCCTTCAGGGCGATTTCCTCGAAGGATGCGCGCTCCAGTTCCTGCAGGGCCTTCAGCGTTTCCTCGGCGCCGAAGGCCCAGCTTACGCGGTCCGTGCTGACAGGCCAGCTGCCGCCACTGCCGGTGTCCTGCACGATCTGCAGCCCGTCGTCGCTGCCTTGCGCGTTGGCGGGCTTGCCGTTGCGGTAGCCGGAGAGCTTGAACATCAGCGAATTGCGGGCGCGCTGCGGGTCGAGCATGGACAGGCCGAGCGCTGCCGCATAGGACAGGTCCCGGGTCCAGACGTAATGCCATTTTTCGCCGGTTTCGAAACATTCGCAGGGGATGGCGTTGCCGCCGTTGTAGCTGCCATCCTTGATGGCTGCGACCGAGTCCTGCTTCATTTCGTTGATGGCCAGGGCGAAGAGGGCGTCGAAGGCCAGGCTGCCGCTGCGCACGCGGGGACGGTTGTCCAGCTCCGAGTATTCGACGGTTCGCGGCGCGTTGTCGCGCAGCTGCATCGTGGTCGATTGCGTGTAGCTGCGCAGGCGGGCCGACGCGTCCGGCGTGTCGAAGCGCGCGCTGTGGGAGCCGAGCGGCATAGTTACGCTTTCCGCCAGTGCTGGCGGCGGCAAGCTCGCAGCGAAAAGCGCCGGCGCAAGCAGCGCGGCCGCAAGCGCCGTGCGGCTTGGACGGCCGTCACGCGCGCAGGGCGCAGCGGAGGACGCGGTTGGGGACGCGGACTGCGCGGCGGCGATGGCCGGGGCGCTAGCCGACAGGGCGTGGGTGGACCGGAACGCTGAGTGGGCGGGGCGGGGGGCGGGCATTATTTCACCTCCAGCACGAGCACAGAGCGGGCGGGGAGGGTGAGGGTAGCCGCGTCGAGGGCGAAAGACTGGCCGCTGAGAACGTCCGTGCCGACGCGGGCGCCGGACAGCATCTCGCGGAAGCGCGACGTTGCGAGCGAAACGGGCTGCGCGTGCTTGTTAAAAGCCACCATCACCTTGCCCGAACCATCGTAGCGGAAATAGACATAGGTATTCTCCTCCGGCCCATAATGCATCATCCGCCCATGATGAATCACGCCGGACGTCTTGCGCCAGTTGAGCAGCTTCTTCAGCCAGGCCTGCGCATCGCGCTGCGCTCGAGTCAGTCCGGCGCCAGTGAAAGCGTTGACCGCATCGCCCGCCCATCCACCCGGCATATCGTGGCGATAGGAGGGGTCGTCGCGGCCCTTCACGGTCGACGGCATCAGGATCTCGGTGCCATAGTAAAGCTGCGGAATGCGCGGCGCGGTCAGCGTGAAGGCCATGGCCATGCGCCACAGCGCCGGGTCGTCATTGACCACGCTGAACGTGCGCGACATATCGTGATTCCCCTCGAACAGCACGAGGTTGGAGGCGTTCGGATACAGATAGTCCTGCGACAGCGTTTCATATACGTCGGTGAAGCTGTAGGTGCCGTCCGTATCGGCCAAAGCCTTGCGCAGCACATCGTTCAGCGGGAAATCCATCATAGACGGCATGTGCGACACATAGCCATCGAAATTCTGCTTGCCCGCCTGCCAGTGCGCCACCACGGGAATGCGCATGCTCCACTCTTCGCCCACCATGTTCAGGTTCGGATACTCCTCCATCAGGCGGCGCGACCACTCGGTAAGGAAGCGCGAGTCCGAATAGCCGTAAGTGTCCACGCGCAGGCCGGACAGGCCCGCATACTCGATCCACCAGATATTGTTCTGGATAAGGTAATTCGCCACGTAGGGATTGGTCTGGTTCATGTCCGGCATATGCTTGCCGAACCAGCCCTGGGTGAAGTTACGCGCGTCCTCCTTGCTGCCGTAAGGGTCCTGCACCGCCACGCGGTGGTGCGCGGTGGGCACGAACTTGCCGTCGTAGCTGATCCAGTCCGGCATCGGCATATCCTTCATCCACCAGTGCGAGCTGCCGATGTGGCTCAGCACCACGTCCTGGATCACGCCGATGCCTTTCTCGCGCGCCTTCGACACGAAACGCACGTAGTCCTCGTTACTGCCGTAGCGCGCGTCGACCTTGTAATGATCGGTCGCCGCGTAGCCGTGATAGGAATAGTCGGGCTGGTTGTTCTCGACCAGCGGTGTCGGCCAGATCTGCGTGTAGCCCATCGAGGCTACATAGTCCAGGTGATCGGTCATGCCCTGCAGGTCGCCGCCGTGGCGCCCGGAGCCATTCTTGCGGTTGGCCTTCTCGGCCAGCGCAGGCACGCTGTCGTTGGACGAATCGCCGTTGGCAAAGCGGTCCGGCATCACCTGGTAGATCGCGTCCGCATTGTTGAAGCCCTGGCGTTGCGCCGATCCGGGCGCTCGGGCGCGCAACTCATACGAATAACGCAGGTTCGCTTTGCCGTTCTTCGAGAAGACGATGTCGAACTTGCCCGGCGCCGCCCCATCCAGTTGCAGGTCGATGAATATGTAGTTGCGGTTGGCCACGCGCGAGACGGACGTGATGCGCGCGCCGGCGTAATCCAGGGTGGGTTCGAGGTCCGCGATCTTCGGCCCATGCACCATCAGCTGCAGCTGCTTGTGCTGCATGCCGCTCCACCAGAAGGCGGGCTCCAGGTGCTGGATGCGGTAATCCTGGGCGTGGGCAAAAGGGAAGATTAATGTGCTTGCAAGCAAGGATGCAGCGGTGAAACGGACCATATTTGTCTCCGGATTAGCTTGTGAACGCGACAATACACCCATTTAAGATGTAGTTCTACTACACAGATTTTAAACCTTTCTTGTAGCCGAAATACAACGCAAGGCAAAGTTCTCCTACGGGAGCGCGCAGAAATACGCTTCGGTGATGGCGATCATTCATTGACACTCAATCTAGTTTTAGTACAGAATCCGGCCCAGAGCGTGTGGGAAACCGTGTGCTTACCTTGGATTCCTGTGTAGTTGAATTAAACCGACAGAGCCCAGCTCACAGGGAAATTGTTTACAAGTAAGGGGACATTAATGAATAACTTCGCAAGCAAGCGAGGCAATACCGCTGCTTTCCAACTGAATCCGGTCGCCGCTGGCTGCGCCGTTTTCCTGTCCATTCTGGCGAATTCCGCATACGCGCAAAGCGCGACGACCGGCCAGGCTGCCGAAACCCCGATGCAGACCGTGACCGTGTCCGGTATCCGTCGCGGTATCGAGGACGCAATCTCCATCAAGAAGGACGCCACCTCGATCGTCGAGGCCATCTCCGCTGAAGACATCGGCAAGCTGCCGGATACTTCCATCGCCGAGTCCATCGCCCGCCTGCCAGGCCTGGCAGCGCAGCGCGTGGGCGGCCGTGCGCAAGTGATCTCCGTGCGCGGCCTGTCGCCGGACTTCGCCACCACTCTGCTGAACGGCCGCGAGCAAGTCTCGACCGGCGACAACCGCAGCGTGGAATTCGACCAGTATCCTTCCGAGCTGCTGAGCGGCGTCACCATTTACAAAACGCCTGATGCCGGCATGATCGGCCAGGGCCTGTCCGGCACGCTGGACCTGCAAACCGTGCGTCCGCTGAACTTCGGCAAGCGCACCGTTGCCATGAATGTACGCGGCGAGAAAAACTCGCTGGGCACCATCGCCAACACCAACTCCTGGGGCAACCGCTTCAGCGTGAGCTACATCGACCAGTTCATGGACCGCACCGTCGGCGTGGCGCTGGGCTTCGCTCACCTGGACAACCCTGTGCTGGATCGCGAAACCGGTTTGTACGAGCCGTGGAAGCGTGAAAGCCGTCCGGGCGTGCCTGCCGGTACTTACGTCACCGACGGTATCAAGTCCCTGGCGCGCAGCGGCTACAACAAGCGCGATGGCCTGATGGGCGTTCTGCAGTACCGTCCGTCCAAGAACTTCACCTCGATGATCGACGTGTACGCGTCGCGCTTCAAGCATGAAGACACCGCCAACCAGTTCGAAGTGCACATCGGCGGCTACAACGGCGGCTACACCCCGGGCCTGAACTTCACCGGCGTGACCACCGACCAGGGCGCCCTGAGCGGCGGCACCGCCACCGGCGTGTACCCGCTGGTGCGCGGCATGTATGGCAAGCGCCGCGACGATATCCGTGCCGTCGGCTGGAACAACGAATGGCGCCTGAATGGCGCAACCCTGGTGGCTGACCTGAGCCACTCGACCGCCAAGCGCGACGAAGTAAGCCTGGAAAACAACCTGCAGATCAGCGATGCAGCCGGCAATCCTTACCTGGACTCCGTGAAGCTGAACTTTACCTCCGGCGGCTTCCCGACCATGGATCCAGGCCGCGACTACAGCAACCCTGCGTCGCTGTACGTGCGCAACACCATCTACGGTTCCGGCTACGGCAAGACCCCGAAGGTGGAAGACGAGCTGAATGCCATCAAGCTGACCGCCAAGATCGATGCGACCGGCGCGCTGGAAAACTGGTTCTCCAGCTTCGACGTGGGTGTCCACTACTCCGACCGCAAGAAGCAGAAGCGCCAGCCTGAAGGCGATATCGTGCTGAAGGGCGCACCGTCCACCATTTCGTCCGACCTGCTGTACAGCCCTGTGGACCTGGGCTTCGCCGGCGTGGGCAACATCCCGGCGTGGAACGTGCCGGCCGTGGTGAACAAATACATGATCTTCGCCCCGGTTGACAATCGCAGCTACCTGATCGCCAAGGCATGGGACGTGAACGAGAAGATCACGACCGCCTTCGTGAAGGCGAACCTGGAGCACGACTTCGGTTCCGTGACCATGCGCGGTAACTTCGGCGTGCAGGTCCAGCACACCGACCAGACGTCCGACGCCAAGTACTGGGACGGCACTGCTGCCCCGGGCAACGAAGTCAAGCCTATCCACGACGGCAAGAAGTACACCGACTACCTGCCGAGCATGAACCTGGCCTTCGCCCTGGAAAACGACCAGACCGTGCGTCTGGCCCTGGCCAAGCAGATCGCCCGTGCACGTGTCGACCAGCTGCGTTCCGCGCTGGACTTCAACGTCGGCACCAACGACTTCAAGCCGAGCGGCAGCGGCGGCAACGCCCAGCTGGATCCATGGCGCGCCAAGGCCTTCGACATCTCTTACGAGAAGTACTTCGGCAAGAAGGCGTACGTGGCGCTGGCTGGCTTCTACAAGAAGCTGGACACTTACATCTACACCCAGACCCAGCAGCATGACTTCTCGGCGCAGATTCCAGGTACCAAGGCGATCACCCCGTTCGGCAACTACACCGCGCCATACAACGGCAACGGCGGTAACCTGAAAGGCGCTGAACTGACGGCTTCCCTGCCGCTGAACATGCTGACCCCTGCGCTGGACGGCTTCGGCGTGACCGGCAGCTTCTCGTACAACGACAGCTCCATTGCGATCCAGGACCCAAGCAGCAATATCGGTTCGAACATCATGCTGCCAGGCCTGTCCAAGCACGTGAGCAACGTGACCGTGTACTACGAGAAGGCAGGCTTCGAGTCCCGTATCAGCATGCGCAAGCGTTCCGACTTCGTGGGTGAGATCAGCAACTTCGCCGCTGAACGTACCCTGCGCTATGTGGTGGGCGACCGCGTGATCGATGCGCAGATCGGCTACACCTTCGACTCCGGCATGTTGAAGGGCGTTGGCCTGCTGCTGCAGGTGAACAACGTGACCAATGAAGCGTACGAGACCTACAACGGTAGCAAGAACCAGCAGCTCGAGTACCAGAAGTACGGCCGCACCGTGCTGTTTGGCGCGAACTACAAGTTCTAAGCACCGCGCTGTAAAGGAATCGGGGGCCGAGGCCCCCGATTTTTTTGATGCCTGTGCAGCCGCATTGCGTAGGGCGGATCATTGATCCGCCGTGCATGCAGGCCGCCGGCTATTTCGCTTTGGCCGCCAACTGCTTGTTCTGCTCATCCAGCCAGGTCTTCAGCGGCGCAAAGTATTCGATCAGCGCGTTGCCGTCGATCCTGTCTTCACCGCTGACGGCCTTCAGCTCTTCCGGCCACGGCTTGGAAGTCCCCATGGACAGCATGGCCTGCAGTTTCTTGCCCGCTTTTTCGCTGCCGTAGATGGAGCACTTATGCAGAGGACCCGTGTAGCCCGCTTCGCGGCACAGCGCGCGATGGAACTGGAACTGCAGCAGGTTGGCCAGGAAGTAGCGCGCATACGGCACGTCGGCGGCGACATGGTACTTGGCGCCGGCGTCGAAACCGTCCGCCTGCATCGGCAGCGGGCGCTTCACGCCCATGTACTGCTCGCGCAGCTGCCACCAGCTCTTGTCGTAATCCGCCGGCCTGGTCTTGCCGGAGTAGACATCCCAGCGCCACTTGTCGACCGAATAGCCGAAGGGCAGGAAAGCCACCTTGGCCAGTGCGCGCTGCAGCAGGTTGCCGATGTCGGCATTGGCATCCGGTTCCTGATCCATCAGGCCAACCTTCTTCAGGTAGTCTGGGGTGATGGAAAGCGCAATCGTGTCGCCGATCGCTTCGTGGAAGCCGTCGTTGGCGCCGGTGCGGAACAGGTTGGACTGGTTCTTGTACGCCAGGTCGTAATAGATGTGGCCCAGCTCATGGTGGATCACGGTGAATTCTTCGGCCGTCGGGCGGATGCACATCTTGATGCGCACATCATCCTTGCCGTCCAGCTGCCAGGCGGAGGCGTGGCAGACCACGTCGCGGTCCTGCGGCTTGGTCAGCAGGGAGCGCTGCCAGAAGGTATCCGGCAGCTTCTGCATGCCCAGC
>DASWYX010000082.1:0-3675 GCA_036404755.1 Pseudoduganella sp. | reverse complement strand
CGATGCGCCCGTTATTAAGCAGCAGGATGCGGTCCGAAATCGCCATCGCTTCCGCCTGGTCGTGCGTAACCATCAGCGCGGACAACCCCAGCCTCACGATCAGCTCGCGCAGGAAGGCACGCGCTTCCTCGCGCAGCTTGGCGTCGAGGTTGGACAGCGGCTCGTCCAACAAGATCACAGGAGGACTGTAGACCAGGGCGCGTGCAATCGCTACGCGCTGCTGCTGGCCGCCGGAGAGCTGGTGCGGATAGCGCTCACCCAGATGGCCCAATCCCAGCTGCTTCAATACATCGTTGACGCGGTCCGCGATATCGCCCTTGCCCATCTTGCGCAGTCTCAGGCCATACGCCACATTGTCGAATACCGTCTTGTGCGGCCACAGCGCATAGGACTGGAATACCAGGCCCAGGTTACGCTGTTCAGCCGGCATTTCGAGGCCGGCAGCGCCGTCGAACACGCGGCGCTGACCGATATCGATCGTCCCCGTCCGAGGGCTTTCCAGACCGGCGACGGCGCGCAGCAGCGTGGTCTTGCCGGAGCCGGACGGCCCAAGCAGCGCCACCACCTCGCCCTTCTGCAGGTGCATCGACACGCCCTTCAGGATAGGGTTGACGCTGGCGCCGCTGCCGTAATCCAGGTGCAGCGCATCGACGGATAATTCATTGGTGTGCAAATCTCGTTTCATGATCATGTCTTGTCATTAGTTATGCAGCTTGACGCCGAAGCGCAGCGCGATGCCCAGGCCGGCCGCCACCAGCACGATATTGATGAACGACAGCGCGGCCACAAGTTCCGTGGCGCCGCCTGCCCATAGCGACACCAGCATGGCGCCAATCACTTCCGTGCCCGGCGACAGCAGGTACACGCCGGTCGAATATTCGCGCTCGAAAATCAGGAAGACCATCAGCCAGCCGCCCAGCAGGCCATACTTCACCAGTGGCAGCGTAACGTCGCGCGTGACCTGTCCCCGGCCGGCACCGGCCGCGCGCGCCGCCTCTTCCAGCTCCGGCCCCACCTGCAGCAACGCAGTGGAAATCAGGCGCATGCCGTAAGCCAGCCACACGACCGAGTAGGCCAGCCACAGCGAGAAGATGGTCGAGCGCAGCGCGCGCAGCGGCGGCACGATCTGATCCGTCAGCCAGATGCCGAAGGCGCTTTCCGTACCCTTCAGGGCCCCGTCCAGCCAGGACGGCACGAACAGGAAGACCCAAAGGAAGGCCAGGCCGGCCAGCAGGCCGGGCACGGCGCGCGGCACCAGCACGCTGTAATCGAGCAGCCGGGACACGGCATCATTCTTGCGATGCATCGCCAGCGCGATCGCGCAATAGCAGACGATGGCCAGTCCGCCGCCAATGACGCCGATCAGGACAGTATTGACGATGCCGCGCACCAGCGAGGGCTGGGCGAGGATGTCGCGGAAATGCTGCAAGGTCAGCACGTCGGCCAGTTTCACGCCTTCGCCCCAGTACTGAACAAAAGAGCGCAAAGCGATGCCGGACAGCGGAAACACGATCGTGAACAGCAGCCATGCGCCCAGCAGCGCCAGTGCCAGCCACTTCCAGTTCCCCAGCGGCAGCGCCTTCTGGCGCGCTCCCTTTCCCTTGATCGACCCGAATTTGTTGGCGGACTTCAGCAGCCAGCGCTGCAGCATGACGAGCGGCATCGTCACGGCGACCAGGCACACCGCCACCGCCGCCATCAGGTGATACGACGGCGTACCAAGCTTGTTGGTCAGCTTGTAAAGATAGGTAGGCAGCACCAGGTGGCCTTCCGGATCGCCCAGCACCAGCACCAGACCAAACACCTCGAAGCCCAGGAAGAACACCAGCACGCCGGCATAGGCCAGCGCCGGCATGATCATTGGCAGCGACACATTGAACATCACCTGCAGCGGCGAGGCGCCCGCCACGCGCGCCGCCTCCTCCACATCGGAGCCCAGCGACTTCAGCGCGGACGAAGCATACAGATAAACATGCGGCACGTGGGTCAGGCCCGCAATGATCACGATGCTGGTGAAGGAGTAGATATTCCATGGCACGAAGCCCAGCAGGCTTCTGGCCCACGTGGAATAAAAGCCCACGGGTCCCATTGAAACCACATAGCCGAATCCCAGCACCATCGGCGACACGAAGATCTGCACCAGCAGCAGCGGTGCGATCAGGTTCCGGCCCGGCAAATCCGTGCGCACCATCAGGAAGGCCAGCATGCCGCCCAGCGGGACGGCAATGAAAGCCAGGCCAGCTGCCAATTCAAGGCCGTTGATAAAGGCTTGTGCGAATTCGGGATCCTCGGCGATGAAGCGGTAGGCATCGAGCCCCGCGGCGGCCATCGGCATGAAGAACGGTGCTGACAAAAAGCTTTGATAGAAGACGAGCGCCAACGGCACAAACACAGCCGTGACCGTAAGAAGGGTGACCGCTGCGCGCGGCCAGTTAGGCAGCCTGATCGTGGGTGAGTGCATTGCTCTTTCCTTGTAGACAGTGAAATCATTTTGTACTCTTACTCGAAAAAGTGCAAGCAGATTCACGGTGCCAGCAACTGGTGAAGCCCCGCACCGGCACTGTGCAGCGCACCATAAACCGCACTGGAGGCGAGCGTCTTGTGGCAATGATGCATCGACACCAAGAAAACAATCAGATTGTATTTGACACACAAAAAAGACAGTACTATTCTTGCCTTAGCGTTACGCATCTGAGAAGACATCAATCAATAATCGGGGGATCGGCAACATGAAGAGCAACACGCAATTCAAACGCAGCACGCTTTCGCTCAGTATCAGTCTGGCGTTGGCCTTGATGGCGGGAGGCGCATTCGCGGCGGACGAACCGCAGCCAGCCGCTGAAGGAGCAGCGCCTGCAGCGTCCGCGTCGGACGGCGCGGAAGCGCAAGGCCATGAGAAGCCTGTGCTGCAGACTGTGACGGTGAATGCGGAAAAACAGCAAGGCTTCAAATCGAAGTACGTCCAGGTCGGCGCATTCCGCGACCAGCTGCTGCTCGATGCCCCCTTCACGGTTAACATCATCCCGCGCGCGATCCTGGAATCGCAGGATGCGCAGGGCGTATTCGACGCAGTGAAAAACTCGGCGGGCGTCTCGCGCTCCCAGACCAGCGGCAGCGTCAACGACTCGCTGTCGATCCGCGGCATTTCAGTGGACGCACGTACCAACTATCGCCTGAACGGTTCCCTGCCCATCATTAACCTGATCGATCTGCCACTGGAGAACAAGGAGCGCGTGGAGGTGCTGAAGGGTTCCTCTGCCCTGTACTACGGCTTCTCCACGCCGGCCGGCATCATCAACCTGGTCACCAAGCGCGCCGGAGCAACGCCGGTCACTTCGTTCTCTGTCAGCGGCAATGAATATGGCCAGGCTGTCGGCGCCGTGGATATTGGACGCAAGTTCGGCGACAAGGACCAGTTCGGCATCCGCGTCAATGCCGCCGGCGGCCGTCTGCGCAATGCGACCGAAGGCGTGACGGGCGACCGCCAGTTCGGCTCCATCGCTCTGGACTGGCGCGCCAATGAGGACCTGACCTTCCGCTTCGATGGTGAAGACATCCGCAAGGACATCGTCGAAAACGCCGGCGTCGGCCTGCTGCCTGCAGTGAACGGAAAGATCGCCATCCCGCCGGTTCAAGACCAGACCAAGCTGCTGTCCGGCACATGGTCGCACTATG
>DASWYX010000081.1:0-1903 GCA_036404755.1 Pseudoduganella sp. | reverse complement strand
CTTCGGCAATATGGCCTCGGCCATGAAATATTTCTGGGACGGCACATCGGCCGAGTGGCTGTCCGGCACTCTGGCGGGCAAGCCGGCCTGCGTGTTCACGTCCACCGGCAGCCTGCACGGCGGCCAGGAATCGACGCTGCTGTCGATGATGATCCCGCTGATGCACCATGGCCTGATGATCCTGGGCCTGCCGTACACCCATCCCGAGCTGATGACCACCGCCAGCGGCGGCTCGCCTTATGGCGCGAGCCACTGGTCCGGCCTGGATGGCAAGAAACCGATTACCGAAGACGAGAAACGCCTGGCCGTCGCCCTGGGGCGCCGCCTGGCTGAAACCGCCGTGAAGTTGCAGGGGGCATGATGGAAAACGGCAAACTGAAATTCTTCCATTGGGGCGCCATTGCCAGCATGGTGGCGCTGATCGTCTGGTGCCTGTTATGGGAAACCTTGCTCGGCCCGCTGAAGCCGGGCGGGTCCTGGCTGGTGCTGAAGGCGGCGCCGCTGATCATTCCGCTGGCCGGCATCATCAAGCGCGATATCTACACGCTGCAGTGGACCTCGATGATGATCCTGCTCTACTTCATCGAAGGCGTGGTGCGCGGCTGGAGCGACAAGGTTTCGCCCTGGCTGGGTTGGGTGGAAGCGGGCATCGTGGTGGTCTACTTCCTGTGCGCCATTCTCTACGTGGCGCCGTACAAGCGCGCTGCCAAGAAGGCCGCCAAGGAATTGCTGGCGAAGGTCAATTCCAACTCCGTCAAATGAGCGCCGACTTCCTCGCCCGCTGCCGCCAGCTGCTGGGCGATGCCCACGTGCTGACCAGCGACGCCGACAAGGCGCCCTTCCTCACCGATTGGCGCGGGCGCTTCACCGGTAGCGCGCTGACCGTGCTGCGGCCGGGCAGCGTGCAGGAAGTGGCGGACCTGGTGCGTCTGTGCGCCGAAACACGCACCCCCATTGTGCCGCAAGGCGGCAATACGGGCCTGGTGCTGGGCAGCGTGCCCGATGCCAGCGGCACGGCGGTCGTGCTGTCGGTAGCGCGCCTGAACCGCGTGCGCGCAATCGATCCCGCCAACCGCACGATGACGGTGGATGCCGGCTGCACCCTGCAAAGCGTCCAGGAAGCCGCTGCCGCGCAAGGCTGCCTGTTCCCGCTGTCGCTGGCGGCCGAAGGCAGTTGCACCATCGGCGGCAATCTGTCGACCAATGCGGGCGGCACGGCCGTCCTGCGCTACGGGAACACGCGCGAGCTTTGCCTGGGCCTGGAAGTGGTCACGCCGCAGGGCGAGATCTGGTCCGGCCTGCGCGGCCTGCGCAAGGACAATACCGGCTACGACCTGCGCGACCTGTTCATCGGCGCCGAAGGCACGCTGGGCATCATTACCGGCGCGGTGCTCAAACTATTCCCCCAGCCCAAGGCCAGCATTACCGCGCTCACCGCGCTGGAATCGCCGGCCCACGCACTGCGGCTGCTGTCCATCATGCAGGACCGTTGCGGCGCCAGCCTGACGGGCTTCGAGCTGATGTCCGCTTTCTGCCTGAAGCTGGTGCACAAGCATTTCCCCCAGTTGCCGCAGCCTTTCGCGCGGCAGCACGCACAGTACGCCTTGCTGGAACTGTCCAGCAGCGAATCCGAGCAGCACGCGGTGGCGCTGCTGGAAAGCGCGATCGGCGCGGCGCTGGAAGAAGGCGTCATCGAAGACACCGTGGTGGCGGGCTCCGTCGCGCAGTCGCGGGGCTTGTGGCAGATCCGCGAGCACATTCCGCTGGCCCAGGCGGCGGACGGGAAGAACATCAAGCACGATATCTCGCTGCCCGTTTCCGCCATCCCCGAATACATCGACCACACCGAGCCCTTGCTGCAGCAAGCCTTCCCCGGCTGCCAGCTGGTCTGCTTCGGCCATCT
>DASWYX010000080.1:0-3181 GCA_036404755.1 Pseudoduganella sp. | reverse complement strand
AACGGATTTTTTGTCGTCTTATCAGGGAGGGCCATCCTCGATAGCATACAAAACATCAATAACACGCTCGACAGGAGATAACCATGGCTAAGATGACGGCAGCTGAAGCAGCTGTTCACGTACTTCAGAAGGAAGGCATTTCAGTCGCATTCGGGGTGCCCGGTGCTGCCATCAATCCGCTGTACGCCGCACTCAAGAAGGTTGGCAAGATCAAGCACATCCTGGGCCGCCACGTTGAAGGCGCATCCCACATGGCCGAAGGCTACACCCGTGCGGCGCCCGGCAATATCGGCGTCTGCATCGGCACCTCCGGTCCTGCCGGCACCGACATGATCACCGGCCTCTACTCCGCCCAGGCCGACTCGATCCCCATCCTGTGCATCACCGGCCAGGCGCCGCGCGCCCGCCTGCACAAGGAAGACTTCCAGGCCGTGGACATCGCCTCCATCGCCAAGCCGGTCACCAAGATGGCCACCACGGTCCTGGAGCCGGCCCAGGTGCCGCGCGTGTTCCAGCAAGCCTTCCACCTGATGCGCTCCGGCCGTCCGGGCCCCGTGCTGATCGACCTGCCGTTCGACGTGATGATGGCCCAGATCGAATTCGATCCGGAAACCTATACGCCGCTGGACGCCTTCAAGCCGCGCGCCTCGCGCGCCCAGGTCGAAAAGGCGCTGGAAATGATGAATGACGCGGAACATCCGCTGATCACCGCCGGCGGCGGCATCATCAACGCCAACGCTTCCGCCCTGCTGCAGGAATTTGCCGAAATCGTCAACGTGCCCGTGATCCCGACCCTGATGGGCTGGGGCACCATCCCGGACGACCACCCGCTGATGGCGGGAATGGCCGGCCTGCAGACCAGCCACCGCTACGGCAACGCCACCGTGCTGGCCTCCGACTTCATCATCGGTATCGGCAACCGCTGGGCCAACCGCCACACCGGCTCCGTGGACGTGTTCACCGAAGGCCGCACCTTCGTGCACGTGGATATCGAACCGACCCAGATCGGCCGCGTGTTCGGCCCGGATCTGGGCATCGTGTCCGACGCCGGCTACGCGCTGAAACTGTTCGTGGAAGTGGCAAAAGAATGGAAAGCCGCGGGCAAGCTGCGCGACCGTACCGGCTGGGTGCACCAGTGCCAGGAACGCAAGCGCACCATGCTGCGCAAGACCCACTACAACGAAGTGCCAGTGAAGCCGCTGCGCGTGTACGAAGAGATGAACAACTACTTCGGCCGCAATACGCGCTACGTGTCCGCCATCGGCCTGTCGCAGATCGCCGCCGCGCAGTTCCTGCACGTCTACCAGCCGCGCAACTGGATCAACTGCGGCCAGGCCGGTCCCCTGGGCTGGACCATCCCCGCAGCGCTGGGCGTGCGCGCCGCCGATCCGACCACCGACATCGTGGCAATCTCGGGCGACTACGACTTCCAGTTCCTGATCGAAGAACTGGCCGTGGGTGAACAGTTCAAGCTGCCCTACATCCACGTGCTGGTGAATAACTCCTACCTGGGCCTGATCCGACAGTCCCAGCGCGGCTTCGATATGGACTACTGCGTGCAACTGGCCTTCGAAAACGTGAACGCGCCGGAGCTGAACGGCTATGGCGTCGACCACGTGGCCGTGGTGGAAGGCCTGGGCTGCAAGGCCATCCGCGTGCACAAGCCGGACGACATCATCCCCGCCTTCGAACAGGCGCGTGAGCTGATGGCCAAGTACAGCGTGCCGGTGGTGGTGGAAGTGATCCTGGAGCGCGTGACCAATATCGCGATGGGCACCGAGATCAACGCCATCAACGAATTCAACGACATCATCGACGCAGCTTGAAGGAGACCGCAATGCCAAAATACGCCGCCAACCTGACCATGCTGTATAACGACGTGCCTTTCCTGGACCGTTTTGCAGCCGCCGCGCAAAGCGGTTTCAAAGGGGTGGAATTCCTCTTCCCCTACGTCTTCGAGCCGCAGCAGATCCAGGAAAAGCTGGAAGAGTTCCAGCTGGAGATGGTGCTGCATAACCTGCCGGCCGGCCGCTGGGAAGCCGGAGAGCGCGGCATCGCCTGCCATCCTGACCGCGTGGGCGAATTCGAGGAAGGCGTGCTGTCCGCCGTGCGCTACGCCAAGGTGCTGGGCACGCAGCGCATCAACTGCCTGGTCGGCATCCAGCCAGCCAAGGTGGAACGCGCCGAAGCCCAGGCCACGCTGGTGCGCAACCTGAAGTTTGCAGCCTCCGCGCTGAAGGATGCCGGCGTTCCGCTGCTGATTGAACCGATCAACACCTACGACATCCCGGGCTTCTTCCTGTCCGGCACCCGCCAGGGCCTGGAACTGATCGAGGAAGTCGGCTCGGACAACCTGTTCCTGCAGTACGACATCTACCACATGCAGCGCATGGAAGGCGAGCTGGCGAACACGATCAGGAATCACAAGTCCGTCATCAAACATATCCAGCTGGCCGATAACCCGGGCCGCTTCGAGCCGGGCACGGGCGAGATCAACTACCGCTACCTGCTCAAGCTGCTGGACGAAATCGGCTACGACGGCTGGGTGGGCTGCGAATACAAGCCGCAGACCACCACGGCGGAAGGCCTGGGCTGGCGCCAGCAACTGGCAGCGTAAATCAACAACACATACGGAGACCAAATCATGCAAAAACTCGGATTCATTGGCCTGGGCATCATGGGCGGACCTATGGCAGGCCATCTGCAGGCTGCCGGCCACAAACTCTATCTGCACGACGTGAAGAACCCGCCAGCCAACCTGGTCGAGAATGGCGCCACCGTCTGCACCTCCGCGATGGAAGTGGCCAAGCGCGCCGACATCATCTTCCTGATGGTGCCGGACACCCCGCACGTCGAGGAAGTGCTGTTCTCCGCCGACGGCGTGGCGGCCGGCCTCACCGCCGGCAAAATCGTGGTGGACATGAGCTCCATCTCGCCGATCGCGACCAAGGAATTCGCCAAGAAGATCAACAAGAAGAGCTGCGCCTACCTGGACGCGCCGGTGTCCGGCGGCGAAGTGGGCGCCAAGGCGGCCTCGCGAACCATCATGGTGGGCGGCCCGCAGGAAGCCTTCGACACCGTCAAGCCATTGTTCGAGCTGATGGGCAAGAACATCACCCTGGTCGGCGGCAACGGCGACGGCCAGACCACCAAGGTAGCCAACCAGATCATCGTGGCGCTG
>DASWYX010000079.1:0-7031 GCA_036404755.1 Pseudoduganella sp. | reverse complement strand
CGGCCAGCAGAAGATGTACAGCACCAGACTGATCGACCTGCACTTCTGGGTCGCCACCATCGGCATCGTGCTGTACATCGCCGCGATGTGGATCGCCGGCGTGATGCAGGGCCTGATGTGGCGCGCCGTGAATCCGGACGGCACCCTGACCTATACCTTCGTCGAGGGCGTGAAGGCTACCTATCCGTACTACGTGGTGCGCTTCCTGGGCGGCGTGCTGTATCTCTCGGGCATGGGCATCATGGCCTACAACACCTGGATGACGCTGCGCGGCCGTACTACCGCCACCGCCCGTATTCCGGAAATGAGCATGGCGGCATAAAGGAGCAAGAGAATGAAGTTTTCGCATGAATGGATTGAAAAGAACCCCTGGCTGCTGATCGTGCTGGTGACGCTGGTGGTATCGGTGGGCGGCGCGGTGGAAATCATTCCGCTGTTCTTCCAGAAGTCGACCACCGAACCGGTGGCGGGCCTGAAGCCTTACTCCGCGCTGCGCCTGACGGGCCGCGACATCTATGTGCGCGAAGGCTGCTACGCCTGCCACTCGCAGATGATCCGTCCCTTCCGCGCCGAGACGGAGCGTTACGGCCACTACTCCGTGGCGGGCGAGTACGTATACGACCGCCCGTTCCAGTGGGGTTCCAAGCGCACCGGCCCGGACCTGGCGCGCGTGGGCGGCCGCTACAGCGACGAATGGCACCGCACCCACCTGCAGAATCCGCGCGACGTGGTGCCGGAATCGAATATGCCGTCCTACCCGTGGCTGGCGCAGACCAAGCTGGTGGCCACCGACGTGGTGCCAAAGATGAAGGCGCTGAAGCGCCTCGGCGATCCCTACACGGATGCCGAAATCGCCGCCGCACCGGCCGAACTGGCCAACAAGACGGAAGAAGACGCCCTGATCGCCTACCTGCAAGGCCTGGGCACCCTGATCAAAACGAGGAACTGAGATGGAAGCAATTTTCAGCACCGCCAGCAGCGTGATGACCGTGGTGTCCTTCGGGACCTTCATCGGCATCGTCTGGTGGGCCTACGCCCGCCGCAACCAGGAAGGCTGGGCCCAGGCGGCAGCGCTGCCCTTCGCCGACGAGGAGAAGGACCATGGCTGATTTCACCAGCGATTTCTGGAATATCTATGTGGCCCTGCTGACCATACTGGGCATCGCGGGCTGCGCCCTGCTGCTGTGGAGCCAGTCCACGCACAAGGTCAGCGCCCTCAAGTCGGTGGACGGCAACGTCGGCACCACCGGCCATATCTGGGACGAGGACCTGACCGAACTGAATACGCCCATGCCGCGCTGGTGGATGTGGCTGTTCTACCTGACCATCGTGTTCGGCATCGGCTACCTGGCCCTGTATCCAGGCCTTGGCAGCTACGCCGGCAAGCTTGGCTGGAAGTCCAGCGACGAGTACAAGCAGGAACTGGCGAAGGCCGAGTCGCAATACGGCCCGCTGTTCGCACGCTACCAGCAGCAGGACCTGCGCGCCGTGGCCGCCGATCCGCAGGCGCACGCCATGGGCGAGCGCCTGTTCCTGACCTACTGCGCACAGTGCCACGGCTCGGATGCGCGCGGCAACAAGGGCTTTCCCAACCTGACGGACAAGGACTGGCTGCATGGCGGCGCGCCTGAAACGATCAAGGAAACCATCATGAAGGGGCGCCACGGCGTGATGCCATCGATGGCCGCAGCCGTCGGTTCCGACAAGGATATCGAGAACGTGGCCCACTATGTGCTGAGCCTTTCCGACAGCACTTCTGACCCGATCAAGACGGTGATGGGCAAGTCCAAGTTCAGCGCCTGCATGGCTTGCCACGGCGCCGGCGGCAAGGGCAACCAGGCCCTGGGTGCGCCCAACCTGAGCGACAAGATCTGGCTCTACGGCGGCAGCGCCGAGACCATCATGGAAACCATCCGCAAGGGCCGCGACAACACCATGCCCGCATTCGGCGACTTCCTCGGCGAAGGCAAGGTGCACGTGCTGGCAGCCTATGTCTGGAGTCTTTCGAATCCCCCTGCAGTAGCAGCAAAATGAACGGCCCCGCTCCAAAAGTCATCAAGATGTACGCCGCCCGCGAGGATATCTATCCGCGCGAGGTGAAAGGCCGCTACACCACGCTGCGCTGGCTCTGCCTGTGGCTGACGCAGCTGGTGTTCTACGGCACCGCGTGGCTCACGTGGAACGACCGCCAGGCCCTGTTGTTCGACCTGGCGACGCGCAAGTTCTATATTTTCGGCCTGGTTCTGTGGCCGCAGGACTTCATCTACCTCGCCGCGCTGCTGATCGCCTGCGCCTGGGGCCTGTTCCTCGTCACGGCCGTTGCTGGCCGCGTGTGGTGCGGCTATTCCTGCCCGCAGACGGTGTACACCGAGATGTTCCTTTGGATCGAGCGCAAGTTCGAGGGTTCGCGCAGCGCCCAGATGCGCCTGAAGAAGGCGCCCTGGGGCATCGACAAGATCTGGCGCAAGGGCGGCAAGCACCTTGCCTGGCTGGCCCTCGCGCTGTGGACCGGCTTCACCTTCGTCGGCTATTTCACGCCCATCCGCTCACTGGCGCACGAAGCGCTCACGCTGAATTTCGGCCCCTGGGAGTGGTTCTGGGTGGTGTTCTACAGCTTCGCCACCTACGGCAACGCAGGCTGGATGCGCGAGCAGGTGTGCAAGTACATGTGTCCCTATGCGCGCTTCCAGAGCGCGATGTTCGATCGCGACACCCTGATCATCACCTATGACGAGAAGCGCGGCGAACCGCGCGGCCGCGATACCTCCGGCTCCTGCATCGATTGCTCGCTGTGCGTGCAGGTTTGCCCGACCGGCATCGATATCCGCAAGGGCCTGCAGTATGAGTGCATCGGCTGCGCCGCCTGCATCGATGCCTGCGACATGGTGATGGACAAGACCTCGCAGCCGCGCAGCCTGATCCGCTACGACACCGACCGCGCGATGCACGGCGGCGGCCACCCCCGCATCCTGCGTCCGCGCGTGATGATCTACACGGCGGCGCTGACGCTGTTCATCTGCGCCGTATTCGCGGCCCTGTGGATGCGCACACCGCTGAAGGTGGACGTGATCCGCGACCGCGGCTCCATGGGCCGCGAGGTGGAGGACGGGATGATCGAGAACGTCTACCGCCTGCAAATCATGAATACGTCGGAGCAGGGCCACAGCTACCGTATCCGCGCCAGCGGCATCGATGGCCTGTCCGTCGTTACCGGTGACGTGGCCACGCTCGCCGCCACCGAAACGCGCGCCGTGCCGGTGCGCCTGCGCGTGCCGCATGGCGCCGGCGAGCGCGGTTCCAACAAGATCACTTTCGAGCTGACGGCCACCGACGATCCGTCGCTCAGCGTGCGCGAAAGCGCGGTCTTCATCGTGCCGCGCCGCTAAGGAGAACTGCAATGGATTGGTACAGACACCGCTGGCCATGGCTGCTGATGGCCGGTCCCGCCTTCGTGATCGTGGGCGGAGGCTACACCAGCTGGCTCGCCTTCTCGCACCAGGATGCCCTGGTAGTGGGCGACTATTACAAGAAGGGCAAGGCCATCAACCAGGATTTGCGCCGCGACCGCGCAGCCGCTGCCCTGGGCGTGGGCGTCACGCTGCGTTTCGACGCGGCGCAGGGCGCCCTGCGCGGCCACGTGGCCTCGGCCAGCGCGCTGCCGCTGCAAACGCTGACCGTGCGCCTGTCCCACGCCACCCGGCCCGAGCACGACCTCGTGCTGCTGGCGCGGCCGGACTCAAACGGCGACTTCAGCGTGCCGCTGCCCATGCTCGAGCGCTCGCGCTGGCAGGTCGTGATCGAGAGCGAGCGCCGCGACTGGCGCCTCGAAGGCGAATGGCTCTGGCCCGCCCAGCGCGAAGCCGCCATCGGCCAGCTCTGACGCCAAACATTCCGGCCACATGGCTGTAGGGCGGATCATTGATCCGCCGTCCCCGCTCAGCCAACGAGATACCCGCGAGCCATCCCACACCCGGTGCAGCCGCCTCTTTGCCGCCACGGCCAGGCCAACCACCACCCGCGGCACGCGCTCCCCTATTTTTTGTACTCATAACTTCAATGTTAATAGCGGAGCCATTTCGCTTGCTAATCCACCATATTGATAGGAAAATTTTCCCAGCCCCCACCCTTAAGGAAACCATGAAGCCTCTCGGGATCAAAGTGAAGGTCGCCCTCGCAACCAGCATCACGTCCATCGTGCTGATTGCGCTGGTCGCGACGCTTCAGGCCCACCGCATGCGCACGGACTTCACCAAGGTGCTGGAGGACCAGCAAACGGCGCTGATCAACCGGACCGCCGTGGAGCTGGACGACAAGCTGACCATGCTGCTGGATATCATTGCGCTTTCCGCGCGCCGCCAGCCGCTCGCGATATCCCATGATTCCGCCGCCTTGCGCGCCTATTATGAAGACCGCGCCATTCTTTCGCTGTTCGACGACGTGCTGGTGCTCGATCCTCACGGCAGGGTGATTGCCGATGTGCCCGAAGTGAAGGGCCGCGTTGGCGTCAACGCTTCCGACCGCAGCTACTTCAAAAAGGTGATGGAAACGAAGAAGCCCCTGATCGCGGAACCCGTGTTCGGCCGCGCTGGCGGCCAGCCCATCGTGCAGATGGTGGCGCCGGTGCTGGACGAGAAGGGCGAGGTGCAGGCGGTGCTGATTGGCGTGCTGCGCCTGTTCAAGGACAATCTGCTGGGCCACCTGCGGAATGCCAAGGTGGGCCGCACCGGCTACTACTTTGCCGTCACACGCAGCGAGCCTTCGATCTATGTGCTGCATCCCGAGCCGCAGCGCCTGCTGAAGCCGCGGCCCGCCAACGCCAACCCGGCCACTACGCGCGCCCTGCGGGAAGGCTTTGAAGGCACGGTGATCAGCGTAAACAGCGCCGGCGTGCCTGCGCTGACCAGCTACAAGGCCCTGCGTTCGACGGACTGGGTGCTGGCGGCCCTGCTGCCGATGGAAGAAGCCTTCGAGCCCTTCGAAGGCCTGATCTGGCGCCTGGCCTTGTGGAGCGTGGCCGCATCCGTGGCGGCGGCCCTGCTGATAGGCTGGATCACTTTCCGGTTGATGGAGCCGCTGGTGCGCCTGCGCAAGTCGATCCAGTCGCTGCGCCGGCAGCCGGAGGGCTTCACACCCATTCCCGTGACCAGCCGGGATGAACTGGGCGAACTCACGCAGGCCTTCAACGAGCTGATGGAGGAAGGCGAAAGCCGGTCCGTGGAACTGCAGCGTGCGCGCGACCATGCCGAAGCCGCCAATCGCGCCAAGAGCGATTTCGTGGCCAATATGAGCCACGAGATTCGCACGCCGATGAATGCGGTGCTGGGCATGGCCTACCTGCTCGGCAATACCTCGCTGACGGCCCAGCAGCGCAAGTACCTGAACATGATCCGCACCTCCGGCCAGTCCCTGCTGGGCATCCTGAACGATGTGCTGGACTTCTCCAAGATCGAGGCGCGCCGCATGGAACTGGCGCCCATCGAATTCGACCTGGATGAGACCATGGGCACGCTGGCCACGACGATGACGATGAACGCCGGCGAGAAGGAACTGGAACTGGCCATCGTCGTGCATCCGGAGGTGCCGACGCTGCTGCGCGGCGATGCGCTGCGCCTGCAGCAGATCCTGGTAAACCTGGCCGGCAATGCGATCAAGTTCACCGAGCAGGGCGAGGTCGTGGTGGCCGTGCATGTGGTGGCGCGCGAGGAGCAGCGCGTGCAGCTGCATTTCGAAGTGCGCGACACCGGCATCGGCATGACGGAGCAGCAGCAGGCGCAATTGTTCAGCGCCTTCTCGCAGGGCGACGAAAGCATCACGCGCCGCTTCGGCGGCACTGGCCTGGGCCTCGCAATCACCAAGCGCCTGATCGAGATGATGGGCGGCGAGATCCGGCTGGATTCGGAAGCCGGCAAAGGCAGCCGTTTCTGCTTCGACCTTTGGTTCGAGGTAGTCGGCACGCGGACGGACAGGCAGCGCAAACCTCTGATCGGCCCCCTGTCCGTGCTGGTGGCGGACGATAACCGCACCAGCCGCGAGATGATAGGCCAGTTGCTGCGGGCCTGGGGCTGGAGAGCCGACGAAGTGGGCTCGGGCGACGAGGCGGTGCGCATGTTCCGCGCACGGCTGGCCGAAGCGAATCCCTACGATGTCGTGCTGGCGGACTGGCACATGCCCGGCATGGACGGCCTGGCGACGGCCAAGGGCATACGCCAGGCGGCGTCCGGGCAGAAGCAACCCATCGTCGTCATGATCAACGCTTTCGCGCGCGACCAGATCGATGCGATTTCGGGCGCCCCGGAAGCGGACGTGGTGCTGGTCAAGCCAATCACCGGGTCCAGCCTGTTCGATGCGCTGCACCAGGCGCTCAGCGCCACCGGCGCCGATGAAGTGGCCGGCAGCGCAGGCACGGTGGCGGACCGGCTGAAGGGCGTGCACTTCCTGCTGGTGGAGGACAATCTGCTGAACCAGGCCGTGGCGCGCGGCATCCTCGAACACGCAGGCGCCACGCTGGACGTGGTTGGCGACGGCCAGCAGGCGGTCGACGTGCTGCGCGCGCAAGCGAGCCGCTACGACATCGTGCTGATGGATATGCAGATGCCGGTGCTGGACGGCTTCAGCGCCACGCGCATGATCCGCGATGAGCTGAAGTTGTCCCTGCCCGTGATTGCGATGACGGCGGGCGTGCTGGCGGCGGAACGCCACCGCTGCGAGCAGGCGGGCATCAGCGACTTTATCGCCAAGCCGGTGGTGGTGGAAGAAATGATGGCGGTGATCGAGCGCAACCTGCCGGGGCGCCAGCGTCCGCAATTGCGCGTCGTGCCGCCACCTCCGCCGCACGCCGCGCCGGCGCCTGTGGATAACGAGCCGGTTTTCAACATGGACAGCCTGATGAAGGTCATGGGCAAGGATGCCAAGGGCCGGGCCGTCATGTTCAAAATGGTGCGCGGCGCGCTGGATGCCGGCCTGCAGCCAGTCGATGACGCGGATCGGGCCTTGCGCGAAGGGCGCCTTGCCGACGCGGGCAAGATCTTCCA
>DASWYX010000078.1:0-6841 GCA_036404755.1 Pseudoduganella sp. | reverse complement strand
GATAATGTTCACGCCTCTTGAACTGACCCTCCTGCTGCTCGCCAGCGCGGTGCTGGGAGTGGTCGCCTTCCGCATGATGCACCTGCCGCCCATGCTGGGCTACCTGGCGGTCGGCATCCTGATCGGTCCCAATGCGCTGGGCCTGGCCACCGAAAGCGGCGCCACCCACTCGCTGGCCGAATTCGGCGTGGTCTTCCTGATGTTTTCCATCGGCCTCGAATTCTCCTTGCCCAAGCTGATGGCCATGCGGCGCACCGTGTTCGGCCTGGGCATGGCCCAGGTGGTCCTGACCATCCTCGCGACAATGGTGTTCGGCTGGGCCATCCACTTCGTGCTGCCGCCTTCGATCCACCTGACCTGGCAGGCTTCCTTCGCCCTGGGCGGCGCGCTGGCCATGTCTTCGACCGCCATCGTGGTGAAGATGCTGACCGAGCGCCTGGAACTGGAAAGCGAGCATGGACGCAATATCGTCGGCATCCTGCTGTTCCAGGACCTGGCCGTGGTTCCCCTGCTGATCCTGATCCCTTCCCTGGCGCAGAACCCGGAAAACCTGGGCACGACACTGGCCTGGGCCGGCATGAAGGCCATCGTGGTGCTGGTGCTGCTGCTGTTCATCGGCCAGCGCGTGATGCGCAAGTGGTTCACCATCGTGGTCAAGCGCCGCTCGCAGGAGCTGTTCATGCTGAACCTGCTCCTGGTCACGCTGGGCGCGGCCTGGATCACCGAGATGGCCGGCCTGTCTCTCGCGCTGGGCGCCTTCGTGGCCGGCATGCTCATTTCCGAGACCGAATACAAGCACCAGGTGGAGGAGGACATCAAGCCTTTCCGCGACGTGCTGCTGGGGCTTTTCTTCATCACCGTCGGCATGCTGCTGAATATCCGCGTGGTGGCGGAAAACTGGTGGCTGGTGCTGATCCTGCTGGCCGGCCCCGTGCTGCTGAAATTCGCCCTGATCGCCGGCCTGGCGCGCCTGTTCGGCGCCTCCACCGGCACCGCCATGCGCACCGGCCTGGCCCTGGCCCAGGCGGGCGAATTCGGCTTCGTGCTGCTGAACGTGGTGGGCGGCATGCGCCTGGTCGATCCCTTCGTGGTGCAGGTGGTGCTGGCGTCGATGGTGCTGTCCATGCTGCTGGCGCCCTTCCTGATCGAGCAGTCGGACAAGATCGTGCTGAAGTTCTCCGCCAATGAGTGGATGATGCAGTCGCTGACGCTGACCAAGATCGCGGCGCGCACCATGTCCACCAACAAGCACGTGATCGTGGCCGGCTTCGGCCGCTCGGGCCAGAGCCTTGCCACCCTGCTGGCCGAGGAAAAGATCGATTACCACGCGCTGGACCTGGACCCGACCCGTGTGCAGGAAGCCCAGGCGGCGGGCGCCAACGTTTCCTACGGCGACGCGGCACGCCGCGAATCGCTGGTGGCGGCGGGTATCTACCGCGCTTCGGCGATCGTGATCACCTACGCCAGCACGCCGTCAGCGCTGAAGGTGCTGCACCTGGTGCACGAGCTGGCCCCTACCCTGCCCGTCATCGTGCGCGCGCATGACGATACGGACCTGGACCGGCTGAAGTCCGCCGGCGCGGCCGAAGTGGTGCCGGAACTGATGGAAGGTTCGCTGATGCTGGCCTCCCACGCCCTTGTGATGCTGGGCGTGCCGCTGCGGCGCGTGGTGCACCGCGTGCAGCGCGCCCGCGAGGAACGCTATGCCTCGCTGCGCGGCTACTTCCACGGCGCCAGCGATACGGCGGACGAGTCTGAGCTGGTACGCCTGCATTCGGTGGCGCTGGCCGATGGCGCCTCCTGCGTCGGGCGCGAGCTGGGGGAGATCGATATTGCCGCCACGGGCGCGGAAGTTTCGGCCATACGGCGCGGCAAGGAGCGGCTGGAGGTGACGCCGGATACTGTGCTGGAGGCGGGGGATGTGGTGGTGCTGCGCGGGGCGGCCGAGGCCGTGGCGCGGGCTGAGGGGGAGCTGCTGGCCTGATGCCGGGCCGCAGGCCGGGTGGCACGGCGGATCAATGATCCGCCCTACAGCCCCTTCGGGGCCTGAACCTGTTATGGTGCGTAACGGATGACGCGGTTACGGCCGCCTTCCTTGGCCTGGTACAGGGCTTCGTCGGAATGGGCAATCAATTCCTGGGCCTGGACTTCGACGGCGCCGGCGGCGTCGGTCTGGGACAGGCTGGCAACGCCCACGGATGCGGTAATCGATACTTTCACCCCGCCCGACAAGCCGATCATGCTGGCCGCGATGCCCGCGCGGATACGCTCGCCCACGAAGGCGGCGCTTTCCAGGTCCGCATTGATCAGCAGGACCACGAACTCCTCGCCGCCGAAGCGGGCCAGCGCGTCCGACAGGCGCAGTTCGTTCTTGATGCGGTTGGCGACCTCACGCAGCACGTCGTCGCCGCCCTGGTGGCCCACGGTGTCATTGACGCGCTTGAAGTGGTCGATGTCGATGTACATGAAGGAGATCGGGTAATCCTGGCGGCGGGCGCGGGAGATTTCCTCGATCAGGCGGCGGTCCACATAGCGGCGGTTATAGACGCCGGTCAGGGAGTCGGTCAGGCCGATGTACTTCAACATTTCGTTGGAGATCACGTTCTCCAGGCAGATGGCGATGATGGAGGCCATGTGCTCGACGAAATCCGTGCCCAGCGAGGGCGAGAAGCGCGCCGGGTCCATGCTGCCCAGATTCAGGCTGCCGATAATGCGCTTGTTGCGCAACAGGGGCACGATGGCCACGCTTTGCAGGCGCTCCGGCGGATGCGGGAATTGCGCAGCGTGGCGTTCGGCGTCGAACATGCCCAGCTCCGGCTTGGGCGGCGTGCGCGGGGAAAGCTCGAAACCGAGGGCGTCCACGTCCGGCACGAAGATCAGCTGGGGGAAGTCGGCGAAGTTCACGCCCAGCTTTTCCATCACGGTGCGGATATCGGCATCCTCGTCAATCAGGCTGAGGGTGACGGCGCCCAGGTTCGAAATCACGGGCAGCGTGCGGAAAATGGTGCCGATCAGCTCCGGGAAGGTGGACGCGCCCACGATCTCGAGGTCGAAGGCCTGGTGGCGCATCATGATCTCGTGGTTGCGTTCGGCCTGCTCGATCAGATAGCCGAGACGAGCGCGCAGCGCCTTGTTTTCGGCCACAAGGTCCGTTTGCTTGGGCTGTTTGCCCGGAAGTTTTTGCGCCATGTCCATCCGCACCACCGATCCAGCTAAGCTATCAAAATGCCAGTGTAACCCCGATTTCCTGCCCCACCTTCAATTGCTGGCCCTCGCCTTGCAGAACTACCACATTCATGCCGAAGCAGATGCCGCCTTCAACTTCTTCCTTGGCACGGTAGCCTTGCAGGATATCCAGCGGATCGGGGCCAAATTCGCCGGTGCTCTGGTCGACCGACGGCATCGGGCAGCGGGCGCAGGGTTTCACCGGCTTGAGGACGGCATCGCCGATGGCGAAGGTTTCGGTGTAGTCCTCTTCGAAGGGCTCGATATCGCCGATCACGATGTTGGGACGGAAGCGGTTCATCGGCAGCGGCTCGCGACCGGCCGTGTGCAGTTTTTCATTGAGGTCCTGCAGGGAGCCGGTGCCGATCACCAGGATCGGGTAGCCGTCCGAGAACAGGGTGGGATGCAGCTCGCCGTCGGTCCATTTGCCGCTGGTCGTGCGCTTCGCGTTGGCGTGATAGCGCGCCAGGCGGCAAGGCACGCCGAGGAAGCTGGAGAACCAGGTGGCGGTGACCTCGTCGCAGTCGTAGGCGAGGACGGTGTCTTCCCACACCTGCACTTGCAGCGTGGGCGCCGTTTCGGGATCGGGCAGGCCGAGGGGAATTTCCAGGCGCAGCATGCCTGGCGCGCGCAGCTCCAGCGTCTCGCTTTTCAGCCTGGGTACGATCAGGGACATGCGCGGATGTTCGCGCTGGGTGAGCGCCACGCCATCCAGGCCGACGACCGCCCATTCGCGGTCGTAAATCTGCTCGGTCATCAAGCCGGCACGCGTCAGCGTGGCTTCTTTCAGCGCAATGCCGGCGCAGGATTTGATCGGATAGAGATTGAGTTCGGACAGAATGGCCATAACGCTAACGCCTAATGACTAATTATTAAGCATCGATTATGGCAGCAAAGCCGGGCGCAGACAATCAGCTATCTGCGCCCGGCCGCCCGGAATCAGGCTTCGGTCTTGCTGGCCTTGGGCTTGCGTGGCAGGCGGCTGCGGGCCGGCGCCTTGTGCGTGCCAGGCTTGGGGCGGCGCTTTTTCTGAGCAGAGTCGGCATCCAGCGAGTTCTCGATCGCGTGCACCGAGGCTTCGGCGGCGCGGTCGGCTGCCGCTTCGGCATCGGCTTCCGCGGCGATGTTGTCCGCCGCGACGGCGCCTGCGTCGGCAGCCAGCACGGCTTCCGCTTCCGTCACCGCTTCGGCTTCGGCGGCTGCCGCCTTGGCCTTGCTGGTGCGGCCGGTCTTCTTGGCGGCGGGCTTGCGCGCCGCACCGCGCGCACCACGCTTGGCGGGCGCCGGGGCTTCCGCTTCCGGCTCGGCCGCTACGTCGTAGCCGGCGGCTTCCTCGGCGGCGAGCACCGGTGCGGCCGCAGGCGCCTCGAACTCGGCCGAATCGTCCAGCGCGGATTCCACTTCGTTGGCTTCCTCTTCCAGCAATTGCTCGGCGCTTGCCGCGGCTGCGGCGATTTCGGCGGCCATCGATTCTTCGGAATCTGGCAGCGGCGCGCCGCCACGGCGATTGCGTCCGCCACGGTTGCCACGGCCACGGCGGCCGTCCTGGCGGCCCTCGCGGCCTTCGCGCTGCTCGCCGGCTTCACCCTGCACGGCTTCCTGCTCGGCTGCGGCAGCGGTTTCGCCTTCGGCGGCGGACGCCGTCTCGGTTGCGGTGACCGGCGCCACGACGGGCTGGCTGCTGCGGTAGACATAGGCGCCCGACTTCTCATCGCGGCCGAATTCCAGCAGGCCGCGCGCCTTCATTTCTTCCAGCAGGTTGCCGAAGGTGCGGTAGCCGTAATAGGACTCACTGAAGTCCGGCTTGCGGCGCTTGATCGCTTCCTTCAGCACCGACGCCCAGATCTTGCCTTCGCCCCGCTCGGCGGCGAGCGCATCGAAGGTGGAGTAAGCGATTTCGACCGCCTGGTTGCGGCGCTTTTCCATCTCCTCCTTGCGGCGCTTCTCCTCTTCCGGCGTGCGCTTCGGCTGCTGCTCGCGCGAATCGCGGCGGGCGGCCTGCTGGCGGCGCGATTCGCGCACCAGGTCGTCGTAGAAGATGAATTCGTCGCAGTTGGCCACCAGCAGGTCGGACGTCGAATCCTTGACGCCGACGCCGATGACCTTCTTCGCGTTTTCGCGCAGCTTGGAAACCAGGGGGGAGAAATCGGAGTCACCGGAGATGATGACGAAGGTATTCACATGGGCCTTCGTATAGCACAGGTCGAGCGCATCGACGACCATGCGGATATCGGCCGAGTTCTTGCCGGACATGCGCACGTGCGGGATCTCGATCAGTTCAAAGTTCGCCTCGTGCATGCTGCCCTTGAAGGCCTTGTAGCGGTCCCAGTCGCAATACGCCTTCTTGACCACGATGCTGCCCTTCAGCAGCAGCCGCTCCAGCACCGGCTTGATATCGAATTTTTCGTAGTTCGCGTCGCGCACGCCCAGTGCGACGTTCTCGAAGTCGCAGAACAGCGCCATGCTGAGGTTTTCGTTTGAAGCCATGAGTAAAAGTGATTGTTATCAGCTGTGCACAATCCAACGATTATACAGCCAGCGCCAAAGCGCTTGATGCTATGCTGCGCGCACGATAACAACAAGGAGAGAATCGATGAAACTGTTCCTGGCCATGATTGCCGCCTTCGTCTTCGCCGCTTCCGCGCCGGCAGCGGAGGTGCAGACGGGCGGCGTGCGCATGATCCCTGTCCAGACACCCAAAGGCGAGTTCCGCGTATGGACCAAGCGGGTCGGCAACAACCCCACGGTCAAGGTCCTGCTGCTGCACGGCGGCCCCGGCGCCACCCATGAATACTTTGAAGCCTTCGACAGCTTCTTCCCCCAGGCCGGCATCGAATACTATTACTACGACCAGCTGGGCTCCGAGCGCAGCGACAAGCCGGACGACCCTTCCCTGGTCGACACCGCGCGCTATGTGGAGGAAGTGGAGCAGGTGCGCAAGGCGCTTGGCCTCGACAAGAGCAACTTCTACCTGCTGGGCCACTCCTGGGGCGGCATCCTCGCCATGGAATACGCGCTGAAATACCAGCAGAACCTGAAGGGCCTGGTGATCTCGAACATGATGGCCAGCATCCCCGCCTACAACAAGTATGCCCACGATGTGCTGATGCCGAAGATGGACCAGAAGGCGCTGGCCCGCATCAAGCAACTGGAAGCCGAGGGCAAGTACGAGTCGCCCGAGTACATGGAGCTGCTGATGCCGCACCATTACGAACACCACGTGCTGCGCATGCCCGCGGCCCAGTGGCCGGAACCGGTCACCCGTTCCTTCGGCCACCTGAATCCGAAGATCTATGTGCCGATGCAGGGTCCGAGTGAGCTGGGCGCCAGCGGCAAGCTGCTGAACTGGGACCGCGTGGCGGACCTGGGCAAGATCACCGTGCCCACGCTGGTGATCGGCGCCGAGCACGATACGATGGACCCGGCGCATATGAAGATGATGGCCGCGAAACTGCCGCATGGCTGCTATCTGTATCTGCCGAATGGCAGCCACATGTCGATGTACGACGATCAGCAGGCTTATTTCAAGGGGCTGATCGGTTTCCTGACCAGCAGCGACGACGCGGCTTTCAGCAAGGCAGTCAATGCATTTGTCGACCGCTGGCATGACGATGCG
>DASWYX010000077.1:0-6884 GCA_036404755.1 Pseudoduganella sp. | reverse complement strand
CGCATCCCGCTGCGCTACGACGATAAGTCGGGCACCGTCACCATCGGCAACCGCGAAGGCCAGTACCAGGGCATGGTGGCCAGGCGCACGTTCAGGGTTCACTTCATCAAGCCGGGCGTTTCGACCTCGGGCAGCATGGATGTCGCGGACAAGGAAGTCACTTACGAAGGCAAGGAAGTCACGATCAAACGATGAAAGTTCTCGCATTTTCGATTGCGGCGGCACTGAGCCTGCCGCTGCACGCGGCGCCGGCCGATCCCGACCAGCGCGCGTCGCAACTGGTGTCGCAGATGACGCTCGATGAAAAGATCGGCACCGTCTTCGGTTATTTCGCCACGGATTTCAAGGACACGAAGCATCCCAAGGAAAGCGTCAACCACACGGCCGGTTTCATCTACGGCGTGCCGAGGCTGAACCTGCCGCACCAGTGGCAGACCGACTCCGGCATCGGCGTTTCGACCCAGCCATCGGGCTCCAGGCGCGAGCGCACCTCGCTGCCTTCTGGCCTGCTGGTGGCGGCAAGCTGGAATCCGCAGGTGGCCTACAACGGCGGCGCGATGATCGGCAAGGAAGCGCGCCTGTCCGGCCACAACGTGATGCTGGCCGGCAGCGTGAACCTGATGCGCGAACCGCGCAATGGCCGCAACTTCGAGTACGCGGGCGAGGACCCCTTGCTGGCGGGCGTGATTGCCGGCGAGGCGATCCGCGGCATCCAGTCCAACCACGTGATCTCCACCGTCAAGCACTTCGCCTTCAACGACCAGGAGACCAACCGGAATACCATCGATACGATCATTGCCGATGCGCCGGGCCGCATGTCCGACCTGCTGGCCTTCCAGATCGCCATCGAGCGCGGCAATCCGGGTTCGGTGATGTGCTCCTATAACCTGGTCAACGGTCACTACGCCTGCGAGAACGACTATCTGCTGAACAAGGTGCTGAAGGGCGACTGGGGCTACAAGGGCTATGTGATGTCCGACTGGGGCGCGACTCATTCGACCATTCCCGCTGCGATGAATGGCCTGGACCAGCAATCCGGCTGGCCCTTCGACCAGTCGCCTTATTTCCAGGGAGCGCTGAAGGAAGCGGTACAGAACGGCCACGTGCCGCAGGCGCGCCTGGACGATATGGTGCACCGCATCGTGCGCACGATGGCGGCCAACGGCCTGCTGGATAATCCGCAGCCGAAGGAAGAGGGCGAAAAGATCGACTTCAAGGCCAGCGCCAAGGTTTCACAGGCGGCGGCGGAAGAGGGCATTGTCCTGCTGCGCAACGAGAAAAACCTGCTGCCGCTGGCGGCCGGCCTGAAGAAAATCGCCATCATCGGCGGCCATGCCGACGTGGGCGTATTGTCCGGCGGCGGCTCGGCCCAGGTATATCCGGTGGGCGGCAGCGCCGTGCCGAATGAAGGGCCGGAACACTTCCCGGGCCCGATCGTGTACCACCCCTCGTCGCCGCTGAAGGCGCTGGCCGCGCGCAGCAAGGCGCAGATCAGCTTCAACAACGGCAAGGATGCCTCGGCCGCCGCGAAGCTTGCCGCCGGCAGCGACGTGGCCATCGTCTTCGCCACGCAATGGACGGCGGAGAGCATCGACGCCCCGAACCTCAGCCTGCCCAACGCCCAGGATGCACTGATCGCCGCCGTGGCGGCCGCGAATCCGAACACCATCGTGGTGCTGGAAACGGGCGGCCCGGTCACGATGCCGTGGCTGGACAAGGTCGGCGCCGTGGTCGAAGCCTGGTACCCCGGCACGGCTGGCGGCGAGGCGATTGCGCGCGTGCTGACGGGCGAGGTCGATGCGTCCGGCCGCCTGCCCGCGACTTTCCCGATGGCGGAATCGCAGCTGCCGCGCCCGAAGGTCGATGGTGACCCGAACAGCAAGGATGGCCGCTTCAAGACCGACTACAACATCGAAGGCGCAGCCGTCGGCTACAAGTGGTTCGACCTGAAGCAGCACAAGCCGCTGTTCGCCTTTGGCCACGGCTTGTCCTACACCAGCTTCGGCTACGGCGGCCTGGCCGCGAAGGCGGAAGGAGGCGGCATCAGCGTGACCTTCAACGTCAGCAACACGGGCAAGCGCGCGGGCAAGGCCGTGCCGCAGGTGTATGTTTCGCCGGCCAAGGGGGGCTGGGAAGCGCCGAAGCGCCTGGGCGGCTGGGACAAGCTGGCCCTGAACGCAGGCGAGAGCCGCGCGGCCAAGGTGCAGATCGACCCGCGCACGCTGGCCGTGTTCAGCGACGGCAAGTGGAAGATCGCTCCGGGCGACTACATCGTCACCCTGGCCGACGCGTCCGACAAGCCGCTGCAGAAAGTCACCGTGTACCTGCAAGGCCGTGAATTCGCGGCCGGAGCCAAGGGCGGCCAGTAATGACCGGCATGCCGCCGCAGCAGCAGGTATCCGCGCAGCGCCTGGCACTGCCGGATGCGCTGCGCGGCTTTGCCATCGTGTCGATCATGCTGCTGCATAATATCGAGCACTTCGACCTTTACTTCACGCCGCAAGGCTGGCCGTCCTGGCTCTCAACGCTGGACAAGGGCGTCTGGAACACGCTGTTCTTCCTCTTCGGCGGCAAGTCCTACGCCATTTTCGCGCTGCTGTTCGGCCTGACCTTCCAGTTGCAGGACAGCCGCCGCGCCGCCCGCGGCGAAGACTTCCGTGCCCGTTTCGCCTGGCGCATGGTGCTGCTGCTTGGCTTTGGCACCATCAATTCCATGTTCTACGAGGGCGATATTCTGTCCATGTACGCGGTGCTGGGCCTGGCGCTGATCCCCGTTTGCCGCCTGAGCGACCGCACCGTCTTCCTGATCGCCGTGGCGCTCACGCTGCAGCCATACGCCTGGTTCGAGCTGCTGCGCGCCTGGCCCGATCCCGCGCTGAAGTTGCCGGACCCCGCTTCCTGGGCTTACTTCAGCCGCGCCGAGACCTACCTGAAGGGCGCCTCGGTGCTGGACGCCTGGTGGGGCAACTTCACCAACGGCAAGGTCGGCGTGCTGCGCTGGAGTTGGGAAAACGGGCGCATTTTCCAGATTCCGGCCCTGTTCATGTTCGGCATGCTGGCCGGCCGGCGCCATCTCTTCGCGCTGGACCCGGCCGCGCGCCGCTTCTGGACCGGCACGCTCTTGCTCGCAGCGCTGGCCTTCGTGCCGCTCTACTTCGGCAAAAACGCCGCCTGGTTTACTGCCGACGGCCTGCGCCGCCCCGCCTCCACCATCCTGATCGCCTGGAAAAACCTGGCCTTCATGCTGGTGCTGGTTTCCGCCTTCGCGCTGCTTTATCGGCCGGCACTGGACTTTTTCGCGCCGCTGGGCCGCATGAGCCTTACCAGCTATATGATGCAATCGGTCGCCGGCACCGTGATTTATCATGGTTTCGGACTGGGCATGTACCAATACACCGGCGCCACCCTCAGCCTGCTGATCGGCATCGGCCTGGCGCTGGCGCAGCGCTGGTTCAGCGTATGGTGGCTGCGCCGCCACAGCCAGGGCCCATTGGAAGCCATCTGGCATCGTTTCACTTGGGGAAAGAGTTTCCGCATGGCATAATTTCTTCGTGTTAATAAAAATATTATATTAAACATGAAGAAATTCACCCTGGCTTGCGCGCTCCTTGGCGCCGCAGCCTGCGTGGCGCATGCCACGCCGCAACCGGGCATGTGGGACGGCCTGATCGGGAAGAGCTATGCGAAGGCGCGCAAGGAAGTCATCGACGCCGGCTGGCGGCCTGACCACCGCAAGGCGCAGTCGGCGTGGGAGCAGCAGATCCAGCTGCAATACTCAGAGCTGCGTTCCTGCACCGTGGAGCGCCCGTCCTGTACTTTTTACTTCGTGGACTACGATGGCGCCTGCCTGAAAGTGGTGGCCGAGGGCGAAAAGGTGAACGCCTTCACGGTGCGTAGCGTACGCAACGAGTGCGCGGCGCGCCAGTGATCAGCGGTTGCTGAGGGCGCGGCCGTCCAGCTTGATGTCCAGCTGCGCCAGGTGGGCCTGCAGGATGCGCAGGTTGACGTCGGCTTTCACCAGTTCCTTCAGCCGGGCATCGAAGGCTTCCGCGTAGCGCGAGCACGGGCTGCCTTTGACGAAAGCGAAGTAATTCTTTTCGTTCGAGACGAAGGGGCGCACCGCCATGTAGCGGTCGGACAGGCCATGCTGCGCCAGCCAGGTTTCACCGGTCAGCAGGCCGGTGATCAGGTAATCCAGGCGGCCCATGGCCAGCTTGCGGAAGTTGCTGTCCACCGTGCCGGACTCGTGCAGATGAAGGTTTTCTTCGGCGAAGCGGTCGAAGGCGCCGCCGGAACGGTTGCCCATGGCCACGCCGCCGCGCTTGTCCTTCAGGTCGTGCCAATGGTGGTAGACGAAGCCTTGCTGGCGGTCGATGAAGATGGCGATGGGATTGGGGAAGGCGGCCGTCGGAATATAGCTGAGGTAGCGTTCGCGCTCGGGCAGGCGCTTGAGCGTGGCGACCATGTCGATATCGCCGGCCGCGGCGGAAGCGAGCACCCGTTTCCACGGGCCAAGGTAGCGCACCTCGTAGGGAACCTGCAGGTCGTCCAGGATGCGGGTGGCGAGTTCGATGCTGGCGCCGCGCAATTGCGCACCATCGTACCAATGCAAGGGCTGATAATCGGGATCAGCGGACAGCACCAGCTTGCCGCACTCGCTGCGGCATGGCAGGGCCAGCACAAGCAGGGCAGCTGCCACCGACAAGCGTAACCAGGAAACCATGCGGCGATACTACTACCGGTCGCCGGGCTGGTAAAGTAGCGACTATGAATTTGCAACTTCGTTCCGCCATCCTCTCCGACTTGCCCGAAATCATGCGCCTCGAACGCGCCGGGTTCCCCTCTGAAATCCAGGAAACTGAAATTACTTTCAGCCAAAGGCTGTCCGCCGCGCCGGAAGGCTGCTGGGTGCTCGATGACGGGGCAGGGCGGCTATACGGCTACCTGTGCGCCGAGTTCTGGGCCTTCGACGCTGCCGCGCCGGCCGCGCGCTTTGCCCGCGACCACGGCGCCGGCGCCTTGCACCGGCTGGACGGCGAGGAAGTCTATGTTTCTTCGATGGCCGTCGATCCCGCCACGCGCGGGACCGGCTGGGGGCGCCAACTGTTCCGCGATGCGGTGGCGGCGATGTTCGCGCGCCACAGTTCGCTGCGCAGCGCTATCCTGATCGTCCACCCCGAATGGCAGGCCGCGCGGCGCATCTACCAGTCGGAGGGCTTTGCGCAAATCGGCTCCGTGCCCGATTATTTTGCCGCGCACGACAAGAGGCTGCCGGCCATCGTGATGCGGCGGTCCGGAGTATCATGTACCGATGAGAATCGCGACCTTTAACATCAATGGCATGAATGCCCGCCTGTCGGCGCTGCTGCAATGGCTCGATGAAACGAAGCCGGACGTGGTCTGCCTGCAGGAATTGAAAACGCCGCACGAGAAATTTCCCGAGGAAGCCCTGAAGGACGCTGGCTATGGCGCCATTTGGCACGGCCAGAAAAGCTGGAATGGCGTGGCCATCCTGGCGCGCGGCACGCAGCCCGTCGAGATGGGCCGCGGCCTGGCGGGCGATCCGGAGGATGTGCAGAGCCGCTACATCGAGGGCATGGTCGATGGCGTGATGATCTGCTGCCTCTACCTGCCGAACGGCAATCCCGCGCCCGGTCCCAAGTTCGATTACAAGCTGAAATGGTTCGACCGCCTGATCGCGCGCGGCACTGAACTGATCGGCAAGAAGGAGCCGGTCGTAATGGCCGGCGACTACAACGTGATGCCGACCGACATCGACGTCTACAAGCCCGAGCGCTGGCTGACGGATGCACTGTTCCGTCCCGAATCGCGCGCCGCCTTCCACAAGCTGATGGAACAGGGCTGGACAGATGCGATCCGCCACCTGCATCCGGATGAGGTCATCTACACCTTCTGGGATTACTTCCGCGACGCCTTCGGCCGCAACGCCGGCCTGCGCATCGACCACTTCCTGCTGAATCCCCCCGCCGCCAAACGCCTGCTCGCGGCCGAAGTCGACCGCGACGTGCGCGGACGGGAAAAGCCGAGCGATCATGCGCCGGTGTGGATTGAGCTGAAAACCTAAAACCGGGTCAGACCCTTGGGTCAGACCCGAAGTTAGGTTTTTCCCCCAGTAAAGTAATCTTTCTTCGTTGCCTAATGGTCAGTTATCGTTCAAACTACAGAGTGACAATCTGTGAGTTTTAACGATGAACGAAGCAAACCTGAGTCCAGCGCTGCTGCTGGAAGTGATCAAGACCCAGACCGAAATCGCGCGCCTGGGCGTCGACCTCGGCAGCGTGATGCAGCTGGTCTGTCAGCGCGCAAGCACTCTGATTGCCGCCGGCGCCGCCGTGGTCGAGCTGGCCGAAGGCGAAGAAATGGTCTATCGCGCGGCCGCAGGGTTTGCCGAGTCCACGCTGGGGCTGCGGCTGAAGCGCACCGGCAGCCTGTCCGGCCTGTGCGTGGCCCAGAACCATATCCTGCGTTGCGACGATTCCGAGCTGGACGACCGCGTCGACCGGACAGCCTGCCGCAAGGTCGGCCTGCGCTCCATGCTCGTCGTGCCCTTGCGGCATGAGGAACAGACCGTCGGCGTGCTGAAGGTAATGTCGGCCAAGGTAGGCGCGTTTGGCGAGCAGGACGAGCAGCTGCTTGGCTTGCTGTCGGACCTGATCGGCGCCGCCATCCACCACGCGGTGAAGTTCGCGTCCGACGACCTGTACTACCGCGCCACCCACGACGCGCTCACCCACCTTGCCAACCGCGCGCTCTTCTTCGACCGCCTGCGCCAGCAGATGGCCCATTCCGCGCGGCGCAACTGCAAGGTCGGCATCCTGAATATCGATATGGACGGCCTCAAGGCGATCAACGACAACCTCGGC
>DASWYX010000076.1:0-9254 GCA_036404755.1 Pseudoduganella sp. | reverse complement strand
ATCAGCATGGCCCTCTTCGATCAGGTATGTTTTTACATATTCGCTCGCTGCGTCAGGAGTTTGGGCATCGACGTAGCACTCGAACACGGCCTCGCCCGCATTGTTCCGCACGATGACGTGATAACGCTTCAGGAACAGGTCGTGCGCCTGCGCCCAGTCGTGCAGGGCTTCGTTAATGCGCGTTTGCCAACCGATGCCTGTAGACCGAAATGCGTTAATCACGCTGGCATCAAGGCGAATTGTCGTGGGGACTTTCGGCGTTTGCGACAGCGGTCGTCCACGCCGATGTGCCGGCTTGAACTGGGCTAGTTCCTCGTCGGTCAGAGGCAGGGTATCAGGATCGGTCATCGCTGCGGCGTTAATAGCCTCATTTTCTTTCTCAGTTGGGACGATGACCATGAACGGCCTTGCCGCTTTATTCCTTTCCTTGGACATACTTCAGTACCTCTCTAGCGTTTGCCTTGCGCAGACTGATAATTCGGCGAACCTGGTTGCGGTCGACATAGGCTACGTAAATCACCCGCCCTGCTAATAGACCGAGAGCACATCGGCGCACTTCGCGGTAGTCGAATCGACGATCCATCCATCGAGGGCGATCTGCATGAATTAATGTAAGTACATAAAATGGGTGTGTCAGTGTGCAGCGGCCAGGAACTGGTATTTCTGACTGTAGGGCAGGCCGTGAATGTGGCATTGAGGATGGTCAACGCGGCCGAAGGCGAGAGCCTGCTGGTGCGGACCGCGGCCGTGAACGGGATGACGAAGAGTGAGTGGGACTGTTGCCGCTCAGGCGACGTTGCTCAGGGCAGGGACGATGTCGTGCAGGCGGGTGACTTCGAAGGTGGGGCGGGCTTCGGAGTCGTTGGTGGCGCTGGCGGGGTTGAACCAGCAGCTTTCGATGCCGAAGCGGTTGGCGCCGAGGATGTCGGCGTCGAGGCGGTCGCCGATGATGATGGTTTCGTCCTTTGAAAAGGAACGGGCCATCTTCGTGGTGTATTCGAAGAAGCGGCTGTCCGGCTTGGCGTAGCCGCAGGCTTCGGACGTGGAGATGAACGATATGTGGTCGCGCAGGCCGGAGCTGGCGATGCGGCGGGTCTGGATGTGGTCCACGCCATTGGTGATGATGCCGACTTCGCCCACGGCCGCCAGCGTTTCGCATAGCGCCTTGGCGCCGTCGATCAGCACCACCGTTTCCGACAGTGACTCCAGGTAGCGGTGGCTCGCTGCTTCCGGGTCGAGCTCGAGGCCATTCTCCGCGAACGTTCGGCGGAAGCGCTCGACCTTCAGGAAGTCCTTCGATACGGCGCCCGCTTCGAACGCTTTCCACAGCTCGATATTGATCGCCTGGTACTGCTGGAACAAAGCTTCAGCGTTGTCGGGGAAGCCAAGGTCCTGCAGGGTCCGCGCGAAGGAGAGCTTTTCGGACGCCTTGAAGTCGAGCAGGGTATCGTCCAGGTCGAAGAGGAATAAGCGGTGTTTCATTGAAGGGATCATAGCACGCAGGTGCGCACCGCACCCCGCACCCCGCATCCCGCGCACCGCGCCCGGCGCCCGGCGCCCAGCGACCAGCGACCAGCGCCCCGCGCAGAATGCGCAAAATTGGCGGAATGCGGCCGGCTCAGGCGCCGGCCTTGGCCTTGAGGGGAACGACGTTGCTGGGCGGGCCGTCGTCCGGCGGGTTGCCGAGGACGACGGTGAGGTCGACGAAGCCGGAGCGCCAGGCGCGTTCGAGGTCCTGCTCGATGGCTTCGAGCGAAGTCTGTTCGAAGTGTGCGAAACCGCGTACGCCGTAGGCGCGGTTGCGGCCGTGGGCCTTGGCGAGGTAGAGCGCCATATCCACCAGGTTCACCGCGCGTTCCCACTGCAGCGGCGTGCCGCCCGGGATCTGCGGGAAGGGCGCGAAGCCGATGGACACGTTCACGTGGATCACCGAGCCCTGGTACTCGATAGGCTGGCTGGAAATGCTGGTCAGCACGCGCCGTGCAATTTCGTCCACGCCCGCGCGCGGAATGGCGGGGAGGAAGGCGAGGAATTCTTCGCCGCCCCAGCGAACGATCATGTCCGTCTCGCGCAGCGCCACGCGCAGATTGTCGGCGATCATCTTCAGCACCGCATCGCCAGCCGCGTGGCCGAAGGTGTCGTTGATGTTCTTGAAGTGGTCCACGTCCAGCAGCAACAGTGCGCCGACGAGGTCTTCGCCGGGCGCGCCGCGCCGTTCGGCGCAGTTATGCGATCGCATGAATTCCTGGAAGTGGCGGCGGTTGTACAGCGCCGTGAGCGGATCGAGCGCGCTTTGCTGCTTCAGCTCCAGGTTCTTCACCTTCAGTTGGGCGTTCGCATGGCGCACCTTGCGGTACAGCAGGCCGACGATCACCGCGGCCAGCGCAAACACCACGGCCAGCAGCCACCAGACGCGCTGCTGCAGGCGCCGGTTTGCGATTTCGGCGCTCTTCGACAGGTTCTCGTGGCTGAGCATCTCGATCTGGCGCTTCTTCTTTTCGGTGTCGTACTTTTCCTGCAGCTCCCACATCGCCTTCTTGCGCTGGCTTTCGAAGATCTCGTTGGACAGCTTGCGCTCGCGGTGATAAGCGGCGATGGCGCCCGCGTAATCGCCCGCGCGTTCCAGCGACATGCCGAATTCCGTGAGCAGGGTTTGCAGCTCGGGCTTGTCGCCGGCCTTCTCGAAGTAAGCCATGCCCAGTTCGAAGTTCTTGCGTCCCTCGGCCAGGCGGCCAAGTCCCATGTGGGCCTGGCCGATGTTCACATAGGCCGTGGCCTCGGTGGACAGGTCATTGATCTCGCGCGCCGCGGCAATCGCCTCATTCCCGTAACGCAGGGCGCGCGCGAAGTCGTGCTCCTTCAGCGAGATGTCGGACAGATTGACCAGCGTGGACGCGATCATGCTGCGCGCCCCCAGCTTGCGCACCAGGTCCAGGCCCGTGAGCAGCGCCGCCATGGCGCGCTTGGGCTGGTTCGAATCGATGGCCAGGCCGTACTCGGTGCTCTTGGCCATGGCCAGCCGTCCCGGCGACTGCAGGCGTTCCGAAACCGCGATGTTCTCGGCCAAGACCTCCCAGCCCTTGTCGTACTCCTTCATCTGTGTATAGAGCAGGGTCAGCGAGTTCAGGGCGCTGGCGAGGGGCACCAGGTCATCCTTCACCTGGTGGGCCAGGTCCACCGCATGCTGCATTTTCTGCAAGGCCACCGGGTAGTTGCCCTGTTCCGCGTACGACTGGGCGGACGTGATGGTGGACTGCACGCGCAGCGGCAGGTCGTCCGTGCGCGCGGCCACGCGCTCGGCGTCGAAGGCCAGCTGGTGCGAAGACTGCTGCTCGCCCATGGCCGACAGCACATAAGCCTTGGTCAGCAAGCCCTTCGCATGCAGCACTTCATTGTTCTGGGACTTGGCATAGGCCAGCAATTCATCGGCCAGCGACAGCGCCGTCTTGTGCCGACCCAGGTAGCGCCAGCTGAGGGCCAGCTGGGACAGGAATTCGCCGCGCGTGAGCGCCGGCGCCATGCGCGCCGAGGACTCGATCTGCTGCAGCTGCGTCAGCGCCTTTTCCGGATTGAAGCGGACGGCTTCCTTGATCTCGCGGATTTCTCCATCGAGCGGGGACTGCGCCAACACCAGTGCGGGCGCGAGCAGGCAGGCGGCTGCCAGCAATGGCAAGCGCCGCTTGAACGTCCGGAAAAGGGTAGGTGGCAAGCTGGAAGTCCCTCGAAGTTGTCTGGACAATTATATGCCCCTTGCGATCGGGAAAGTCCATTAACCAGCCGAATTGTCACCAAAAATCACAGCAATCTGTGGGGGAAATGTCTCACATTGTCGAGCTGTCCATATTGCCTCAGGCGGCCAGCTGCTGCAGCAGATACAGGCGCTGGTACAGGCCTCCCTCGATCTGCATCAGCGCCTCGTGCGGGCCTTTTTCATCGATGCGGCCGTGGTTCAGCACCACGATCTGGTCGGCCTCGCGAATGGTGGACAGGCGGTGCGCGATGGCGATGATGGTCACGCGGCCGCGCAATTCGTTCAGCGCCTGCTGCACGATCTGCTCGGTCTGGGAATCGATGCGGGACGTGGCTTCGTCCAGCAGCAGGATGCGCGGCTGGCCGGCTAGTGCGCGGGCGATCGCAATCAGCTGCTTCTGCCCGGAGGACAGGCGCGAGCCGCCTTCGCCCAGCACTGTGTCGTAGCCGTCTTCCATGGCCATGATGAAGTCGTGGGCATGGGCGGCGCGCGCCGCGGTTTCGATCTGCTGCTGCGTGAGGCCGCGGCCCATGTCGATGTTCTCGCGGGCGGACGCGGCCAGCAGGAAGGGATCCTGCGGCACCAGTCCCACGTCGGCGCGGAATTCCTCGTTGCAGATCTCGTCCAGCGGCATGCCGTTCATCAGGATGCTGCCGTGCGGCGCAGGATAGTAGCGCAGCAGCAGCGACAGCAGGGTGGACTTGCCGCTGCCCGTATGGCCCACAATGCCGAAGAAGGCGCCCTGCGGAATTTGCAGCGACAGCTTGTGGAGAACGGTCTGCTTGTCCACATAGGCGAAGTCCAGGTTGCGGATATCGACTGCCAGCGCGGCATCGTTGGCGGCGCTGCGCGGATGGCGGACCTGCTGGTTGTGTTCCGGCGCCTCGGCTTCGTCCAGCAGGATGGCGACGCGCGCCGTCGCCACCACCGATTGCTGCAGCTGGCTGAATTGCATGGTGATCTGGATCAGCGGCTCGATCACGCGCGCGATGTAGTTGATGAAGGCGTACAGCACGCCTACTTCGGCCGTGCTCATGGCGCCGCGCTGGCCGAACATGAAGATTACGGCAGCCAGCAGCAGCACGTTCAGCATGTCCAGCGCGGGACGCAGCAGCCAGGCGTTGGCGCGGATTTCGGCCATGCGCTGGGTGTAATGGTCGGCGTTGGTTTTCGCGAAGCGCTCGCCGAAGCGCTGTTCGGCGTTGTTCGCCTGCAGCACGCTCATGCCGCCGATCGATTCGGCGATCTGCGCGTTGATGTCGCTGCGTAGCTGGCGCGCGCGCGTAACGGCCGGCGCGGACAGGCGCTGGTAGGCCCACACGATCACCAGCACGAAGGGCAGCAGGGCGACCACGATGGTCATCAGCCTCCAGTCCAGCCAGGCCATCGCCGTGACCGTACCGGCCAGCACGATGGTCGAATCGAGGATCACGAACAGCACCTGGATGTAGAGGCCCTTCACGGCTTCCGTGTCATTGGTCACGCGCGAGACCAGCTGGCCCGTGATGGCGCGGTCGAAGAAGGCCATGGGCAGGCGCAGCACGTGGCCGTAGACCTGCTCGCGCAGGCGCTGCACCGAGCGCATCGCCACGCCGGACAGGCGCACCAGCTGCAGGTAGCGCAGGCCGGTGGCGATCCATCCCGTGACCAGCAGGCCGCCCAGCAGCAGGGACATCGCAGTCCAGTCCAGGTGGCGCGGCAGCAAGTGCTCGTCGATCAGGCGCTTGCCCAGCAGCGGGCCGATGACTTCCATGCCGGCCGCCGTTGCCAGCCACAAGATGGCCCAGTACAGGTGGCGCATGTCTGGTGCGGAGGAGCGGCGCAGCAGGCCAAGGGCACGCTTCGTCTGCTCGCGGGCCGATTGCTTGTCCGGCGCGTTCTCATGCAGCGTCAAGGCTGGCCTCCAGTTGTTGGTAGCGCCACTGGCTGGCATACCAGCCGTTTTGCGCCAGCAGCTGTTCATGGCTGCCCGTTTCGGTGATGCGGCCATGCTGCAGCACCACGATCTGGTCCGCGTTGACGACGGCGCTCAGGCGGTGGCTGGCGATGATGGCGCTGCGGCCAGGGTGGGCGCGGCGCAGCTCTTCCAGGTGCTCCAGGATGCGCGTTTCGGTGCCGGTATCGACGGCGGACAATGCATCGTCCAGCAGCAGCATTTCGTTATCGGACAACAGGGCTCGCGCAATCGCCACGCGCTGGCGCTGACCGCCGGAGAGCGTGATCCCTTTCTCGCCAACCTCCGTTTCGTATTTGTGCGGGAAGAGCAGGATATCGTCGTGGATGGCGGCCAGGTCGGCGGCGCGCTCGACTTCGGCGCGCGTGGCTTCCGGCCGCGCCAGGGCGATGTTGTCCGCGATCGAGGCCGAGAACAGGAAGGATTCCTGCGGCACCCAGGAGATGGCGGCGCGCAGCGTGTGCAGCGTGTATTCGTCCAGCGCATGGCCGCCCCAGCGCAGCGTGCCGTGCTGCGGCACGATCTGGCGCAGGATGGCGCGCAGCAGTGTGGATTTGCCGGAACCGGTAGGTCCGACCAGGCCGAGCGTCTGGCCCGGCTGCAGCGTCAGCGTGATGTGGGACAGGGCAGGCTCGCTCTGGCCCGGATAGCTGTAGCCCAGGTCCGCGATGTGCAGTGCGCCGGGGGAGAGCTTGTCCAGCGTGCCCTTGTCGTCGATCGAGAGCGGCGCATCGAGCATGGGCTGCAGGCGCGCATAGGCGGCGCGGCCCCGTTCGATCAGGGACAGCACCCAGCCCGCGGCGAACATGGGCCAGATCAACTGGCCCAGGTACATGCTGAAGGAGGTGAGCGCACCGATGGTCAGCTCGCCCTGCCATACCAGGTAGCCGCCCAGGCCCAGCGAGAGCGCCGTGGCGGCGGTCAGCGTGAGGCCGACCGCGGGTTCATAGGCGGCTTCCCATTTCTGGGCGGTGAGGGCGGCATTGGCGGCGTGACCCGCCAGTTCCGAGAAGCGCGTGCTGCTGCGCTGCTCCAGCCCCAGCGCGCGCAGGGTGCGCACGCCGGACAGCGTTTCCTGCACGTGGTCGTTCAGCGCGCTGAAGCGCTTCAGCGAATCGGCGGACGCAGTATGGATGTGCGAAGAGATGCGCCAGAAGGCCCAGGCCATGAAAGGGAAGGGAATCAGCGCGAACAGGGCCAGGCGCCAGTCCACGCCCAGCAGCATCATGCCCAGCACCATGCACAGGGACAGCGAACCGTCGAAGCCGGCCAGCATCGCTTCGCCGGCCGCCATTTCGATGGCGTCGATATCATTGGTGGCCAGCGCCATCAGGTCGCCGGTGCGTTGCTTCTGGTAGAAGGTTGGGCCCTGCAGGGACAGCCGGCGGTAGAAGCGCGTGCGCAGTTCGACGCCGAGCTGGTAGGCGGCCGAGAACAGTTTCATGCGCCAGGCCACGCGCAGGCCGTAGTTGAGGAGACCGACCAGCAGCAGCATGCCGATATCAAGCAGCAAGTCGTGGTAGCTGAGCGTGTGCGCGGCCAGGCCGTCGATCATCTTGCCGACCTGGCGCGGAATCCAGATGCCGATCACGGCCACGCCGGCCAGCATCGCGCCCGCCTGCGCGTAGGGACGCCAGTGCGAGCGTACGAAGCCGCCGATTAGCCGCGATAAACTCATTTGCAAATTCCTAGCGCGAAGGTCGCTAGGATACAGCAAGCGCGCATTTTCCGCCGGGGAGGCGGTATCGCGATGCAGGCACGGCGGGGCTCGGCGCCCCCATATGATCCGCCCTACGCGTCACGGTATTGTTATTGGCCCGAAGGGCTGTAGGGCGGATCATTGATCCGCCAAACGCATGCCGGCCGGCGGCCGATTACTGCTTCTTCGGCTTGGCAGAGGCGGCGTGGACGACTTCGGCGGTCTTCACCGGCACGGAAGTCTTCGGATCGGGGAAGGTGGCGGCGGCGGGCTTGGCGGCTGGCACCGGCGCTTCCTCGTCCAGCGCTTCGGCCACGGCCTTGGCGGCCTTCTTGGCAGCGGCCTTGGGAGCGGCAACGGTCGCTTCCGCAACTTCTTCGCCGGCGGCAACGACCGCTTCAACAGCCTTGGCCGGCGGCGCGACGACGGCCAGCGGTGCTTCCAGCACCAGCGGCTTCACGGTTTCGCCGGCTTCCTTGAACTGGGCCTTGGTCACCTGGAACAGGTCTGCCTGGGTCTTGCTGGCAATGCTGAACAGTTCGCGGCCGTAAGCCAGAACGTTATCGAACGTCGGAGCCTTGGCGGCGTTGAAGAATTCCTGCGGATCTTTCGCTTCCAGCAGCTGCTTGGCTGCGGCGGAGCTCTTCTCGACCGATGCCTTGGTGGTGCTCAGATTCAGTGCGATAACTTTCTGGGCGCCTTCGAAAGCGGTAGCGGCGTAATGGTTCAGAAACTGCAGTTGCGATTCCAGTTGCGACTTGGTAGCTGCGGACAGTTGTTCGGTGATCGAAAACATATCTTCTCCCAGGGGTTAGGAAATGGTGCGATGCAATAAAGCCATTCTAACGGTGAATTATTGTAATGAAAAGACATTTTTGTCCTGCCTTGTAGCAAAATTAATGCGTCGCAACATTGCGCCACAGTCCGGCCTCTGCCTACAATCGATGCAACCCCACCAGCGGAGCCCTTCGATGGACTTAGTGATCCGGAACGCCAACCTGCCCGACGGGAAGAAGGGTATCGATATCGCGATTGAAGGCGGCCGCATTGCCGCCACCGGCCCCGCGCTCTCGGCGCAGGGCGCGCGCGAGATCGATGCCAGCGCCTGCCTCGTCAGCCCGCCTTTCGTGGACGCCCACTTCCATATGGACGCCACCCTCAGCTACGGCCTGCCGCGCGTAAACCAGTCCGGCACGCTGCTCGAAGGTATAGCGCTGTGGGGCGAGCTGAAACCGCAGCTGACACAGGAAGCGCTGATCGAGCGCGCGCTGCAATACTGCGACTGGGCCGTGGCGCGGGGCCTGCTGGCAATCCGCAGCCACGTCGATGTCTGCGACGACCGGCTGCTGGCGGTGGAAGCGCTGCTGGAAGTGAAGCGCCGCGTGGCGCCTTACCTGGACCTGCAACTGGTGGCCTTCCCGCAGGACGGCCTGCTGCGCAGCCCCAGTGCGCTGGCCAACCTGAAACGCGCCATCGCCATGGGCGTGGACGTGGTCGGCGGCATTCCCCACTTCGAGCGCACCATGGCCGACGGCGCTGAATCCGTGCGCATCCTGTGCGAATTCGCGGCGGAGCAAGGCCTGCGCGTGGACATGCACTGCGATGAATCCGACGATCCTCACTCGCGCCACATCGAAACCCTGGCCGCGCAAACACATCGCCTCGGCCTCCACGGCCGCGTGGCCGGCTCGCACCTGACGTCCATGCACTCGATGGACAACTACTATGTAAGCAAGCTGCTGCCGCTGATGAAGGAGTCCGGCGTTGCTGCCATCGCCAATCCGCTGATTAATATCACGCTGCAGGGCCGCCACGATACCTACCCCAAGCGCCGCGGCATGACCCGCGTG
>DASWYX010000075.1:0-7456 GCA_036404755.1 Pseudoduganella sp. | reverse complement strand
ACCCGCCGCCGCGTCCAACGCTGCGTCCAGTCCTGCGCCAGACGCTGCACCCGCGGGCGCCCCCCACGCTGCGTCCAACGCTGCGCCGAACGCTGCGCCGGACGGTACGCGAGGCGCTGCGGCGCGCGCCAGCACGCGGCTGCTGATTGCCGGCGTTGCCGTGCCGGGCTTGATCTTGCTCGCCTTGCTGGGCTTTTCCACCTTGCGCGCCAGCCAAATATCCGCGCCATCCTCGCTGGCGCCGCTGCGCATCACCGTCACCGCGCATATGTGGTGGTGGGAGGCGCGCTATTACGATGCGTCCTCAGGACGTGAGGCGGTGGTGGCGAACGAGTTGCATATCCCTGCCAGCGTGCCGGTCTATCTGGCCCTGACCAGCGCTGACGTCATCCACACCTTCTGGCTGCCCTCTCTGTCCGGCAAGGTGGACATGCTCCCCGGCCGCCTGCACGGCCTCACGCTGCGCGCCGACAAGACCGGAACCTACCGCGGACAATGCGCAGAATTCTGTGGCGCCCAGCACGCCAACATGGCCCTTCATCTTACCGTCCATCCCGCCCCCGAATTTGCCGACTGGTTCGCCAACCAAGCCACCCCAGCCGCCGCGTCACGTATCGACCAGGGAAGGCAGGCGTTCGTGCAGGCACGTTGCGTGTCATGCCACGCGGTGCGGGGCCTGGACGAACAGCCGCCGCCGGACGCACCGAAAGCCCCCGACCTCACGCACGTCGGCTCGCGCACGACCATCGCCGCCGGCGCGCTGCCCATGAACAGGGGCACGCTGGCCGCCTGGATCGCTGACCCGCAAGCGATCAAGCCCGGCGCTCGCATGCCTGCCGCCACAGTCAGCGCCGAGCAGGTCGAAGCCATCGCCGATTGGCTGGAGTCGCTGAAATGACGCCGAACGATATCCCACGTCCGGACGGCGAATTCGAAGCACTGGAAGCAGTGTGGCGCCGCCCACGCGGAATCAAGTTGCTCACGGCCGTGAACAATACGATGATCGGACGGCTCTATATCGGCACGTCGCTGATCTTCTTCATCCTGGCCGGCATCCTCGGCTTGCTGATCCGCGCCCAGCTGGCGATCCCGAACAACACGCTGCTCAGCCCAGGCGCCTATAACCAGGTGTTTACGATGCACGGCACGGTGATGATGTTCCTGTTCGCGATCCCGGTGGTGGAAGCGTTTGGCGTATTCCTGCTGCCCGGCATGCTGGGCGCACGGGACCTGCCTTTCCCGCGCCTCTCCGCCTACGCTTTCTGGGCCTACGCAATGGGCGGACTTGCCTTCTTCTGCACACTCTTTGTCGGACTTGCGCCGGATGGCGGCTGGTTCATGTACCCGCCGCTGACGAACAAGGTCTGGTCGCCGGGACTGGGCGCGGACTTCTGGCTGCTCGGCATCGGCTTTATCGAGATCAGCGCGATCGCCGGAGCGGTGGAACTGATCATCGGCATCCTGTTCACGCGCGCGCCGGGCATGTCCCTGGGCCGCATACCGGTCTTTGCGTGGGCGATGCTGGTGGTCGGCTTCATGATTGTCTTTGCTTTCCCGGCCGTGATCGCGGGCACCGCCTTGCTGGAACTGGAACGCGCCTACGACTGGCCTTTCTTCGCCCCCGAGCGGGGTGGCGACCCGGTACTCTGGCAGCACCTGTTCTGGTTTTTCGGGCACCCGGAGGTCTACATCATCTTCCTGCCCGCGGCCGGCATGGTGTCCATGATGCTGGCGGCGCTGTGCGGCGTGAAGCTGGTTGGACGGCGCGAGGTGATCTGGTCGCTGGGCCTTGTCGGCTCGCTCAGTTTCGCCCTGTGGGCGCACCATATGTTCACGGCCGGCCTTGGGCTGCTTGAAGCCACGCTGGTGTCGGCGGCGAGCATGGCGATCGCCATCCCCACGGCGGTACAGGTCTTTGCCTGGATCGGGACCCTCTGGCGCGGCAAGGTCCAGTTCAATACGCCGACGCTGTTCATTCTCGGCTTCCTCTTCATCTTCGTGCTGGGCGGCCTGACGGGGGTGATGGTGGCCGTGCTGCCCTTCGACTGGCAGGCGCACGACTCGTATTTCATCGTCGCGCACTTCCACTACGTGCTGATCGGCGGCCTTGTATTTCCCATGTTCGCAGCGCTTTACTACTGGATGCCCTTGATGGACGGGCACCGGATGTCCGAACGGGTTGGGCATTGGGCGTTCTGGCTGATGTTCGCGGGTTTTAACGTGGCCTTTTTCCCGATGCATATTTCGGGGCTGCTCGGCATGCCGCGGCGGGTCTATACGTGGCAGTCCGGCATGGGCTGGGATGCGCCGAATATGCTGTCCAGCATAGGCGCGGCGGTACTGGCTTGCGGGGTGTTGCTGACGATGTTCGACCTGCTGCGTACCTTGCGCAAGCCGACGCGCGAACACGGCAATCCTTGGGCGGCCGGCACCCTGGAGTGGCTACCGCAGGATGAATATTCGACGCGCAGCATTCCGCATGTGTCCAGCGAGGAGCCCTTATGGGAGCAGGACGGTCTGGGCGAGGAGGTCGAAGCCGGGCAGCACTGGTTGCCGGGAACCGTGACCGGTGAACGGGAGACTCTGGTCACCAGCCGCTTGCACGCGTCGCCGCAATATCTGCTGGTGCTTCCGGGCGATAGCTGGTGGCCCTTCCTAGCCGCGGTGGGCACCGCGGCTTTCTTCCTGCTGCTGACGGTGCACCTGGTGGCGGCGGCCTGGATCTTCGGCCTTGGCGCGGTGGTTTCGGTTTGTCTATGGCTATGGCAAAGGCATCCGGGCGCGGATCTGCCGCGCATGGAGCGGGTGGGCGCGCGGCTCACGCTGCCGGTCGGCGCCGTGGGCCGGGCGTCGCATTCCTGGTGGGCGACGGTGGTCGTGGTTGTCGTGGATGTTTCGATCTTCCTGTCGTTTGCGTTTGCCTTTGTTCATGCGGCCATGAGGCTGGCCGTGTGTCCGCCACCGGGCGCTGCATTGCCGGCCGGCGGCATCGTGGCGCTGTCCAGCGCACTCCTGGCCGCCAGTTCGCTCCTTTTCGCGTGGCCGGCACGCGCCCGGCGGCCGGTTCAGCCTCCCGCGGAGGAAGGTGCGGCCAGCGCCGGCGAAGGGCGGGGCGGGCGAGGGTGGCTGGTGCTGCGGGTGGCCGCGGCGTTCGCGTGCCTGGTCGCGGGAGCGGGCGTGATGGGCGTAGCTTATTGGATCGCGGGGCTGGGCCCGAGGGAGGATGCATGGAGCGCCGGCATTGGCGCCTTGCTCGCCTACCACGGCCTGCACGTCGTCGTGCTGGCCGTGATGGGGGCTTACCTGGCCGCGCGGCTCATGAACAATAAGCCATGGCGCGCCGAGTGGGACAACACGGCGCTGGTCTGGCATGGCGCCGTGCTGCAGGGGATCGCGGGAGCGCTGCTGCCCCTGCTGGTATAGCCTGGAAGACTTAGAAGGAGTACACCAGCGTGACGGATGTTTGGGTGTCCGTATTCTTCTTGTCCACCGGCACGGAAGAATCATTGCGAGCGCTGAAGGCGGCCTTCATCTGCATCGTGCTGTTGATCTTGGTGCTGAGCGAGGTTTCGGCCACCGAGTGCACGTTGCCTGCGCCGCTTTCCATGCTGAGGACCTGTGCGAAAGAAGCCGTAGGGCTGATCTTCCAGCGCATGGATGCCGCGCCACGCACCGTCAAGCCGCTTTCTTCGTCGCCATTGGCGCGTACGCGGTTGATGTAGCCTGGGCCCAGTTCCACGTCCAGCGTCTTGCTGGGCGACTCGTACCAGCGCGTGGAATGGCCGACGCCGACGGTGGAGTAGCGCGTGAAGGCGCCGAACTGGTCTTCCACGTGCGAACCGAGGACGAACAGCTTTTCCTGGTCGTCCACCAGTTTGTACGCGGCTTTCGCAGCGACCGAGAAACGCTCGGCGGACTTCTTGCTGCGCCACTGGTCGCCGTCCTTGAAGCGGTCTTCCTTGAAGAAGCCGGTGGCAATGTACTCATTGCTCCATTCTTCGAGCTCCTGGCGCGCATCGATCTTGCCGGTCACGGTGGTACCAGTGGTGTTGCCGCTGGTATTGATTGCACCGAGTTCGGCGGAAGTGTGCCAACCAAGTTTCTCTTCGACTATGTCTGCGGCGCTCGCGCCGCCGTGTGCCATGGCGAGCGCCAGGGCGAAGGCTGGGAGGTATTTCATAAGGGGCATTCTCCGGGGCCTGTGGGCCGTTGATACTTTGGGGAACCGGCATTGTACCTCAGGCGCATGCGGGCTTACGCACCATTCGTGAGACGCGAAATTCCCGGCTGGCGTAGGATTTGCACATCATGAAATTCGATGACACAACGACCAACGGTGTAGCGGCGGCCCGCGAAGCCGGCCTGCGTTATGTAACCGACAGTTCGCGCGGTTACCGCCGCATTGCGAACGGCGACGGTTTTCGTTACGTGGACGGCGACGGCGCACCCGTCATGGACGAAGCGGTGCTGGCCCGCATCCGCTCCCTTGCGATCCCGCCCGCGTGGACGCACGTGTGGATCTGCGCCCAGGCCAACGGACACCTGCAGGCGACGGGTCGTGATGCGCGCGGCCGCAAGCAGTACCGCTACCACCCGCGTTGGCGCACCGTGCGCGACGAGGCGAAATATGGCCGCATGGCCAGCTTCGGCGCCGCCTTGCCGGCCATCCGGAAGGCCGTTGACGAGGCGCTAAGCCTGCCCGGACTGCCGCGCGAGAAGGCGCTGGCAACCGTGGTCTACCTGCTGGAGGCGACGCTGATGCGGATCGGGAACGAGGAATACGCGCGGGAGAATAAGTCCTTCGGCCTCACCACCTTGCGCAACCGGCACGTGCGCATTGCCGGCAGCGCGGTGGAATTCAGGTTTCGTGGCAAGAGTGGCATCAATCATTCGGTGCAGATCAGGGAGCGCCGCCTGGCGCGCATCATCCAGCGCATGCGCGACCTGCCGGGCCAGGACCTGTTCCAGTATGTGGACGAGGAAGGCGTGGTGCATGCCATCGGCTCGGCGGACGTGAACGATTATCTGCGCTCCATCAGCGGCGAGGATTACACGGCGAAGGATTTCCGCACCTGGGCGGGCACGGTGCTGGCGGCGCTGGCCCTGCGCGAGACGGCGGAGTTTTCCTCGGAAACGGAAGCCAAGCGCAATATCGTGCGCGCCATCGAGAGCGTGGCGGAACGGCTTGGCAATACGCCGGCGGTATGCCGCAAGTGCTATGTGCACCCGGGCGTGATCGATGCGTATCTTGGCGGCGTGGTGGTGTGCTTGGATGGCAGGTGCGACGCCACGGTGCCGCTCGAGGGGCTCGATCCGGATGAACGGGCCGTGCTGGCGCTGCTGCAGGGAGCGGCCTAGGGTTCGACCGAGTGCGCCCGCTTCAGGCAGCGCAGCACGAAGGTCGAGCGGCTGTGGCGCAGGCCGGGCAGCTTGTACAGCTTGCGCCGCAAAAATTCCTCATATCCTGCCGTGCCGGCGACGGCGACCTTGATCAGGTAATCATATTCACCCGTCAGCAGATAGGCTTCCATCACTTCCGGCAGCAGGGCCAGGGCGCGGCCGAACTTCTCCAGCATCGCATCATCGTGGCGTTCCAGCGTGACTTCGATGATCACGGTATCCGGCAGGCCGAGCGCCTCCTGGTTCAGCAGCGCCGTGTAACCTTCGATCACGCCGCCTTCTTCCAGCGCGCGCACGCGGTTCCAGCACGGCGTCGTCGAAAGGCCGACTTTTTCGGCGAGTTTGGTATTGCTTAGGCGTCCATCGCGGCGCAGTTCGCGCAGGATTCGGCGATCGGTTTCGTCCAGTTGTTCCATGATTTTGCGGTGATGTGGATGATTGGTCCCGCAATTCTACCGTAGGCAGAAGATTATTCTTTAATCCGCGAAAAACGAAGCAATATTTGGATGCCTATTCCGAAGGCGGCAGCCTATCATTCTCCCATGGAGACTTCTTTCAAAATGCGCGTTGAAGCGGGCAGCGCCACCGCCGCGCTGGAATCGGCGCTGGCGATCATCCGCCGCGGCGGCGTGCAACTGCGCGGCGTCGTGATGGCGCCGGGCGCGCACGGGATGAATGTGGAATTGACGGTGGAAGCGGAAGGCGAGGAGGCCGAGGATGCCCTCGTGCTCTGCCGCATGCGGCTTTGCAACGTGATTGGCATCCTCAAGATACGCGTTATGCCGCGTATCAGCCGTCCGCGTTGATGGCGGTGCCGCCGGTTGCGCGCGGCGCCTTCGCCTTCACCTTCTCGGCTGCCTTCTTCCCGGCCAGGAAGGCGTGGTCCGAGTTGTAGTACTCCCACTCGCTGTAGCGGCCCGCCAGGATGATGTCGTGCTGCTCGGCCCAGTTGCGCACGGCGGCCACATTGTCCGCGCGCTGGTGATCGTAGACCACGTAGGCATAAGGCATGTCTACGATGGACGCGGTCACCACTTCGTCATCCGGCTTGATGAAGCCCACCTTGACGCAGTCGGCCACGCAGCGCGCGATCAGGTCGTCGCCGTCGACCGGCAGCGGCTTCCACGGCGAGTAGGAAATCTCGCAAGTGAAACCGAAGCCCCCCGGCGCATTGCACTCGGCGCTGGCGTTGCCCTGCACGAAGATGCGGTGGAAGATGGTCTCTTCCGGGTAGTAGATCCAGTGCTTGTCCGTGATGCGTTCGCGGTTCACGCCGATGTTCACGCAGCGGATCGAAATGTGCTTCAGCCCGCGCGCGGCGGCCTGCACCTCTTCCGGCGCCTCGTCGCCGCACAGGCGCACCAGCTCCGGCAGCGGCATCGTCGATACCAGCTGGTCATAGCGGTAGCGGCGGCCGTCGGCCAGCGCGATCACATGTTCGTGCGGCAGGATCTGGACCACGTCCGCCTTCAGTTCGACCTTGCCGCGGATATGCGGCAGGAAGCCGTTCATCAGCGCCTGGAAGCCGCCCTTGATCGGGTAGCCGAAGCGGGCATTGGGGCCCATCGGCTTGGCCACGGGCTGCAGGGCGCCGTCGACGATTTCGCCCAGGTCCGGCAGCGGCACGCGGCCGCCCAGCCATGAGGTTTCCATCTCCGTCAGCGGCACGGTCCACAACTTGCGGTTGTAGGGAATGGCGAAGTGTTTGGCGATGCCCTTGCCCCAGACCTTGTAGATGAATTCCTCGAAATTGCGCGGCTTGCCCGGCGCCGCCAAGCTGCTGGCATTGGCCGCATCGGCCGTGCCGTCGGCGCAGCAATCCTCCACGCCCTCATTGGCGCAAGTCTCCGCCTCAGTGCCGTAGCGGGCCTCGATCGCGCCCATGATGCACTCGCGGATCGTGTCCGGCGGCAGGCCGTACAGGGCGCCCTGGAAGGGATAGCGCGTATACACCTCCTTGCTGTACACCCAGGCTTCGCGCAATTGCCAGTGCTGGTTTTCGCCCAGCAGTACGTCGTACAGCTTCAGCACATAGGGGTCGTTCGAGAACATGATG